>CAMNDJ010000129.1 GCA_946535225.1 uncultured Lachnospiraceae bacterium | reverse complement strand
ACCTTACCGCGAGCGTCTTTGTCATCCATTATTATCTCGCCCACGCCCTTTACGGTGATCGTTCCGCTTCTCGGATTCTTGATGCTTATGATCTCGTTAGTGATCTTTGCTTTTACATCTGATCTCTCAAATGCAAGATCTGCATTAAGCATCCTGCAATTGATCAGCTTGAGGTTCCTGCAGTAACACAGCGGCTGGGTCCCGATTATCGTGCAGTTTTCAAAGGTGACGTTCTCGCAGTACCATGCCAGATACTCGCCTTTGATGTAACTGTTCCTTATGATCGTGTTCTTAGCATGCCAGAAGGCATCCTTGGTATCGAAGTTACAGTCCTCAAACAGCGAGTCGGAAATATACTGGAAGGAATACTTTCCTTTGAGTGTCACGTTTTTGAATGTAAGTTCATCCGACCTCATCATGAAATACTCGCTCTCCGCGTTCGTATCTTCCATGGTCAGGTTCTTAACAGACCATCCGAACTCGGGAGAGATGATATCCGAATCAGTGATCTTAACATTACTGCACTCTCTTAATGCCTTGATCCCGTGCATCGCGGTGTCCGCGATCGTGATGTCATTTGAATACCACAGTGCTGCCCTGCATTTGTCCGTCATCTCACTTCCGGTGATCTTGAGTCTGTCGTCATGCCAGAAGGGGTATCTGAGGTTGAAGAAGCTGTCGCTGACACGTATGTCACTTCCTTCTTTCATCGCGCTCTCACCGTCTGCCGGTCCGTCAAACCTGCACCTGATCACCTCTATGTCTTTGGCTCCGTATAATGCCCGTTCTTCATCAAAAGTCTTGTCTTCGTATCTCATCTTATGCCTTTCAAAGTATAATTATCCGGTATTGATCAACGCCTTTATATCACCCGCGTATTCTCTATCCGTTATCATAACACTGTATGTAATAATGCATAATAGCAGAAATGCAACAAAAATACTATGGCTGACACATATTATATGTTAAAATGTTTAGCATGAGCTTTTATATGATGCTCAGCACGCATATGTAAAAGGATTGAAGGGAGAGTTATAATGCGCATCAGTTTCAACAAGAGTACGATCACGTACATTATCATGTTCATTGTGAGTGTGATCCTCACTATATACGGAGCCACCGGGCTGTATCATGCCAATGAGATGTTGAGCATCGGTGATCTCGAAACGAGCAGCGTCACCAAGGGGCAGTTCGTGGACCTCACGGGGATGCAGGCAATACCTTATACCTATGTCAACAAAGAGGACGGAACTCCTCCGAGCAATGTACTGAGCAGCACTTTCCTTGGATATAAGACGGAGTATGATTACGTTATGACAAATCTGTCAGACGGCAGTGCTATATATGTGCTGCTTAAGAATAATGATGATGACGGCAGCAGCCTTGCTTACAAGAACACATCCGGTGTCACCGGAATGATCACAAAATCGCCTGTAGAGATCCCGGAGGGCATTCTGTACAATACAGCATCATCCGGCGTCAATGTTTCGGAATTTGTCATCAAAGAGATCGATGTTCACAGCAGAAATGTCACTCTCTTCCCCGGAGTATTCTTCCTGCTCCTTTCGGTGATCCTCTTCTTCAGAAATCAGCCATACTGACAAGCATGTCATATCGGAGGGTTACGATATGTATTCAGCAAATGATAACAGATATGAGAAAATGAAATATAACAGGTGTGGAAGAAGCGGTCTTATGCTTCCCGCACTTTCGCTTGGACTGTGGCACAATTTCGGTGATACCGGAGACCCGGCCAATATGGAGCAGATGTGTTTTACTGCCTTTGACAACGGGATCACTCACTTTGACCTGGCCAATAACTACGGTCCCGCGCCGGGCAGCGCCGAGCGCAATTTCGGCAGGATACTTAAGGAGCATTTCCGCCCTTACCGCGATGAGCTTATCATATCTACCAAAGCCGGCTACGATATGTGGGAAGGTCCTTACGGTAACTGGGGCAGCCGCAAATATCTTATGGCCAGTCTTGACCAGTCTCTCACACGCCTGGGACTTGATTATGTCGATATCTTTTATCACCACCGTATGGACCCCGAGACTCCGCTTGAGGAGACGATGGGGGCGCTCGCTCAGATCGTTCGGAGCGGCAAGGCACTGTATGTCGGCCTGTCCAATTACGACGGCAATACACTTAAGGAGGCCACAGCCATTCTGGATCGACTGGATGTACCCTTCATCATCAATCAGAACTGCTACAACATCTTAGATCGTACCGTCGAGAACAACGGGCTAAAAGAGACTTCCGCCGCCCTTGGTAAAGGAATCATCTGCTTCTCTCCCATGGCGCAGGGACTGCTCTCCGGCAAATATCTTAACGGTATTCCGGATGACAGCAGGATAAGGACCGACGGCCGTTTCCTCAATGAATCGCGCCTCGATGAGACTACCATGGAAAAAGTCAGAGCGCTTGACTCTGTTGCAAAGAAACGAGGACAGTTACTGCCCGAGATGGCTCTTGCATGGCTGTTAAGGCAACCCGAGATCACCTCAGTCCTTATAGGAGCATCCAAGCCTTCGCAGATAACTGCGAACATACGGGCACTTGAAAACATCGATTTTACAGATGAAGAATTACAGGAAATAGACAGGATCTGATCCCGGGACCGCGCAGACCCCGGAAT
>CAMNDJ010000128.1 GCA_946535225.1 uncultured Lachnospiraceae bacterium | reverse complement strand
CTCGAAAATACTTGACGAACGTAAAGTATAATGATATTGTGACATTAGTGAATTACTTTACGTACGTCAAGTATTTTTTGTATAGAAAAGAGGGATACATGACAGATATCATAAAAGAACTGCAGGATTATCGCTATCTTTCATGGACAAAGACCAGAAAATCCTCCGGGACGGCGGGATCGTTTCTGAAAGCATATGATGATACCGGCGACACGAAAAAATACTACAAATTGTCAGATTATGATCCGATGAAAGGCATTGTAGGACATGAGTGTGTTAATGAGATCATAGTACAGAGGCTTATAGATAAGTGGCAATTTCCGCACCTGGAATATAAGCTTATTCATGCTCTTGTGACAATAGATGACAAGGAGTATGTGACCTGGCTCTGTGAATCTGAGGATTACAAGAAGAAAGATGAGACGAAGCTTCCACTGGAAGATTATTATCTTATCAACAGATCGGAGGGTGAGGATCCGCTTGATTTCTGCATCAGGATGGGTTGGACAGAGTATGTGTATGAGATGCTTTTGATCGATTATCTGGTGTTAAACAGGGACAGGCATGGCGCCAATATAGAAGTACTGCGATCACAGAAGGATAAGACTATCAGGCTTGCCCCGCTTTTTGACCACGGCTTGTCGCTTGTATGCAGGTGCCACAGTCCGGAAGAGCTGGAGTCGTTTGATGTAATGGAAGACAGACCGGTTCAGGCTTTTATCGGAACAGGAAGTACACTTGAGAATGTGCACATTTTGCCGAAGACATTCGTAAATACGCTTACGCCGTTAAGTCATGACGATATAGAAGAGATCATGTCCGGTATAGAAGAGATAATCGGGAAACAGTATGTCGACAAGATATGTACCATGATATGGGAAAGGTGGAACAGCATTGGTAGTCTTTGAGATAAGAGATGATGGCATTGTGAAAGATCGGCTTTTGGGCTATTTGTTTTATTATGAGCGGTCTAAGAGATTTTTTGCGGAATTGCTGGATGAATATGATGAATGGTCGGCCCCTTTTATATTCAGCGGATTTGTGGCTAAAGGACAATACAGCATCGGTTCTGAGTGGAGCAAGAAGTTTGTTGAACAAAGGATCGTTCCTCCGGACAGGCAGAATCTTGGAGCGATACTTAAGGATAACGGCCTTAAGGAATATGATGAATACAGGCTTTTGCTGTTAAGTAACGGAAGATGCGCCCAGGATGAGATACATCTGAGAAAGATTTCGGAAGAAGCTATTGAATCCGGAATAAGGTTACGTCTTTCTCGAAAAGTAAAGGAGTGTTTTCCGCTTGCGGAAAGAAGGCTCCTTGTATTCTTTAGGGACGGTAAGTCAGTCATTTCAGATGTGAATAAAAAACTGACAGAAGATCGTCTGTTTTTGAACATCTATAGGGATGATGATGCCTTTAAGAACGTACGGGTTGCCCCCGGCGGTAATGGAATAGAGTGGGGTGAAGAGCGGAATATTCCGGCAGAGTTCCTGTATGATACAGGGAAAAGAGCGGATATTCAATATGAGGACATGGTGGGATTTATTGATAAGAGGCTGGTAGACACAACAGATGCATGCAGGCTCTTAGGATGCTCCAGACAGTATATCGATCAGTTGATGCGTGAAGGAAAACTGACTCCCGTGCGGGCAACATCGAATAATAAACTGTTTATGAAAAGTGACATTGAATCGGAATTATCACTATAGCAATGAAACCATCTGTGCTATAATATCTTCATACGGCGATCGCCGAGAAAATGATCATTTGGAAAGGCAATCACTAAGAAACGGAGGGTTATGGTTTATGAAATTCTACAAATGTGAGCATTGCGGTAATATCATCACGAAGGTCAATGATTCGGGGGTACCGGTAGTATGTTGCGGACAGCCTATGACAGAGCTTGTTCCCGGTGCTACAGACGGAGCATATGAGAAGCATGTACCGGCAGTTACCGTAGAGGGTAATGTAGTCAAGGTTCAGATAGGTGAAGTCGAGCATCCGATGATGGCTGAGCACTATATCCAGTTCATTGCTCTTGAGACTGCCAAGGGCTGCCAGATCAAATATCTTAAGCCCGAGGAGAAGCCTGTAGCCGAGTTTACGGTAGCGGCAGATGATAAGGCTGTAGCTGTCTATGAATACTGCAATCTTCACGGATTGTGGGTTAAGGAGATTTAGAGATCGATATGTTCGGCCGTTTCAACAGGTTCAGATCCGTTGACGGCCGGCGTCAGTATAGACAAGGAGGGTTATATAATGGCAGAGAATAAATGGAGATGCAGGGCTGAGGACCTTAAGGGTACCGAGACCGAGAAGAATCTGCAGGCAGCTTTTGCCGGCGAGTCTGAGGCCAGGAATAAATACACTTTCTTCGCTTCTAAGGCCAAGAAGGAAGGTTATGTGCAGATATCCAATATATTTGCTGAGACTGCAGCCAATGAGAAGGAGCACGCTGAGATCTGGTACAAGATCTTGACAGGCATCGGCAGCACCATAGACTGCCTCAAGGAAGCAGCTGAGGGCGAGTCTTATGAGTGGAAGGAGATGTATCCTTCATTTGCGGCCAAGGCAAGAGAAGAGGGCTTTGATGAGATCGCAGAGCTTTTCGAAGGTGTTGCGGCGATAGAGAAGGAGCATGAAGAGAGATACCGCAAGCTTCTTAAGAATATCGAGGACAAGATCGTATTCTCTCGTGACGGTGACTGCATCTGGCAGTGCAGCAACTGCGGTCATATAGTAGTCGGCAAGGAAGCGCCGGAAGTCTGTCCTGTCTGCAATCACGCAAGAGACTACTTCCAGCTTAAGGCCGAGAA
>CAMNDJ010000127.1 GCA_946535225.1 uncultured Lachnospiraceae bacterium | reverse complement strand
GCCGCAGGTGATACCTCCGGAGTGGGAGTAACTGTAGGAGTCGGAACTTCCTCAGTCTCCTCTTCTTTTACCGTATCTTCTTCTAACAGATCACCTTTCTCTAACAGTTCAATAAGGCGATCCATTCCACCCTCGGGAAGCTCGCCGTATGCCAGTAAGAGAAACTCGGATTCGTCCATATCTTCCATATCAAGGTTGGATGTATCGATCAGATCACTGGTAACAAATTCGGAGAAATCCTCATTACCTCTTATGAGCGCACTCTGACCTACGGTGAAATCCTGTTCAACTCCGTTATATGTGCCGTCCTTTGTCTTAAGCCTTGCCTTGACAGTACCCTCGCTAACTTCCGTCAGGGTATAAGTCATACCGTCAGCTGTAGTATAGACCGTCACACGGAATTTGGTCCCGCGTACGGACATAGTGGAATTGGGTGTATCTACTTCATATGTATCGTTAGGATTTAATTTGCTCTGAAGTTCGTTAAGTTCCGAACCGGCATCCAGATATATCTTGATACGGCTGTCTTCGCTTGCAGCCGATGCTTCCAATATGAAATGTGTATTGGCGTCGGCATAGACATACTTATCATTGTCCATGCACATGGTCAATTCCGATGCATCCCCCACTGTAACATCATCACCGCTGTAGAGATGTTCTCCCTCATAGGCTTGGCCGTTATTCTGCTCACCTACGATACTGACGGTTCCGGCAACCTGCTCGACTGATATCGAGCGGAATCCCTCTCCCTGCATAAGCACCGCCGCCGTTATGCCTACTGCTGCAACGGCACCGCCGCCTATTGTTGCCACCTTTCCCCCGGTGGTCTTAAGAAAAGCCCCTATATTCATATACTCTCATCTACCTCCGTATAGATTCCCTTACACAAGTTCTAGTTTAATCACACGGAACGCTGATTTCAAGCATTTTTTCGGGCTTTTTGACACATACAAGATACGGTATATATGTATACATTGTATTCATCATCTTGTATTCTTCATCTTGTATACAACCTTTACATATCTTATAATCAGAATATGACGACACTGTATTGAACATTATCTTCGGATGATGCGTATTGGAGGGATCACAATGGCAAAAACACTCAAGGACATTCAGAAACTCATTAAAGAAGAAGGCATATTAATGGTTGATTTTAAGCTGACCGATATAGACGGCCGCTGGAGACACTTAAGCATTCCTTCTGAAAGACTCACCGAGAGTACGATGGAACACGGTATCGGTTTCGACGGAAGCAACTACGGATATGCGCCTGTTGAGAACAGTGACATGGTGTTCATCCCGGTGCTTGAGTCAGCTGTGATAGACAGATATGCTGATGTCCCGACTTTATCGATGATAGGAGATGTAAGAGTCATAGACCTGCCCAAGAACAGGCCGTTTGATCAGTATCCGAGAAATGTGGCCATCCGCGCTCTTGAATATATGCAGGAACTCGGTGTGGCGGATAAGATGGTCATCGGACCCGAGTATGAGTTCTATCTCTTTGATGAGGTCAGATACAATACCGATTACTACAACATGTTCACCAACATATATACCAATCAGGCTGCTTATGCATCAGGAAGCCATGATAATAACAACGGCTACCAGGTTCTTCCCGGAGCAGGCTATCACAATTCACTTCCTACGGATATCCGCAACGATATAAGGAGCAGGATGTGCCTTGCAATGAAGGAATGGGGTGTGGATGTCAAATATCATCACCCGGAAGTCGGCGGAAGCGGACAGATGGAGATAGAGGTAGAGCTCGGAGATATGCTTAAGCTTGCAGATGACACGATGTCTGCCAAGTATGTCATCAAAAATGAAGCGGCATCAGAAGGTATCACTGCCACATTTATGCCCAAGCCCCTGGCTGCCGAAGCCGGAAGCGGAATGCATGTACACATGCTACTCTTTAAGGACGGCAAGCCCGTATTCTATGATAAGAAGGGTTACGCGCAGCTTAGCAAGGAAGCTCACTACTTCATGGGCGGATTGCTTACACATGCACGTTCGCTCTGTGCGATCACAAATCCTTCGACCAATTCGTATAAGAGACTCGTGCCGGGATTCGAAGCACCTGTCACGATCGGATATGCCATGAGCAACAGAAGTGCGGTCATCCGTATACCTGCTTATGCCAAGACTCCCGAGACCAAGAGATTTGAACTTCGTAATCCGGATGCCACATGTAATCCCTATTATGCATATGCTGCTATCCTCATGGCAGGTCTTGACGGTATCAAGAAGAAGATCGATCCTCACAAGAAGGGCTGGGGACCGTTTGACTGCAACCTCTATACACTGCCCGAAGAAGAGAAGGCTAAGCTTACCGGTCTTCCCGCATCACTTGATGAAGCAATCGAAGAGCTTAAGGCAGATCATGACTACTTAACTGCCGGCGGCGTATTCCCCGAAAGACTCTTAGATCAGCTGACAGCCAGATATAAGGCGGCATCATCCAAGATCTCCAAGCTTCCTCATCCGATGGAATTTGCGATGTATTACGATCTGTAAAAAACAAATTATTGAGATCATGAGAAAACCCCGTGTTTACGGGGTTTTCTTGTTGTTTGCCCTTGCCTGCGATATGCAAAATGAAAAGTTTTTTAATATTTTTGTAAAATATACTTGACATTATTCTATTGAGAGATTATTATAAGCTCAAGAAAGGAAAAGACGTCACCTTTTCGGAGCAGATAATCAAACGGTCATAGAGAATGGAGGAAGTAACAATGAATTACAAAGGAATCGGTTTTGTATTAGGAGTAATAGTAGGTCTCATATTGGTGGTCATACTCTTCAAGTACGCCAATACTGATAAGAAGATCATGACGGAATATGATGAGAGACAGGAGAAGGTAAGAGGCAAGGGATATATGTATGCATTCTATACGGCTCTCATAGTGCAGGCCTTAATGGTAGTTGCATCTATCTGTCAGATAGAGATACCCGTCGAAGAATACATTCTTCACTTTGCAGGAATACTCGCAGG
>CAMNDJ010000126.1 GCA_946535225.1 uncultured Lachnospiraceae bacterium | reverse complement strand
TCATCCTTGATCATCTGCCAAAGAATACGTGTCATCTCATCTCCGTCCATCTCAACGATCGGAGTGGTCATTCCTATCTTTGCCATGAAAAAATCTCCTGTTCTGAATGTATTATCTTACGAAGTGCCATAGGCCCTTAAGCCGAACCGTCTGATATCTTCCGTTCTTCCCTCGCGGAGCCTGTCATCACCCGGTCTTTAACCGTAATACTTAGCCCGGCATCAGTTATCGGGATATGATTCCTCAAGTCCGCTCTTGACGATGTTCTTATAGGCATTCTCTATATGCTTATTAGCCATCTTCTCCGCCTGGTTCTCATCGCCCGACTTGATCGCCTCCATGATGAGCTTATGCTCGCCGGTGGATGCAAGTGATCTCTTGTTCTCAGACAGAGTCTTGCTCCTTACTCTCTGAACGTATTCGTGGTACTCACGAAGCTGGTGCTCTAAGAGTTTGCTTCCGCATGCCTCATACAATATCTCATGAAAACGGTTATCGAGGATAGCGATCTGATCCATATGACCTTTGGATGCATGGAATTCCGTCAGATAGATATTCTCTTCCATCTCAGACATCTGCTCTTCTGTAATATGAGCTACCGCCCATCTTGCGGCAAGTCCCTCAAGCTTGGAACGGATCATATAGATATCCTTGACATCCTTGGCCGTGATACCCGTTACATAAGCGCCCTTATTGGGGACAATACGAATAAGTCCTTCGAGTTCAAGCTGCCTGAATGCCTCACGAACGGGAGTCCTTGAAACACCGAGTTCCTCGCCTATCGTAAGTTCACGAAGCTCATCATTATTCTTATATCTTCCCTCTAAGATATCTCCGCGGATCTTATTATATACTCTTCCGCGCAGGCTGTATTTATCAGTAACCTCATCCTTTATCGCCATCTTTTCCCTCACTTTCGTCTGCCATTTAACAGCATCTGTCAAATCTATTCAGCCTTCTCAAACATCTTGATGTTTAATTCTTTACACTTATCTCCTATGACCTTAACAAGCTCATCGTCTGTAAGCACAGTTACACGACCGCCCTCATATTCGGCATCTACCCATTCTTTCACGGCCGCAACTAAAGGATCGTTCTTTTCCAGTTTCCTCTCATCAGGCAACCTGAAATAAGTATTGATCCAGTGTGCTATACCGGCAAGACCCGAAGTATTCGAAACAGCGCACAAAACCGGACGATTTAAGAATTTCTCCGTATCGAATATATTATATATCTCCTCATTCTTAAGCAGTCCGTCAGCATGCACGCCCGCACGTGTGACATTGAAGTTCTTGCCGACAAATGGCGTACGCGGAGGGATCTGATATCCGATCTCCTTCTCATAGTATTCGGCAAGCTCCGTGATGACTGTCGTATCCATTCCGTTAAGATCACCCTTAAGCTGCGCATACTCAAATATCATCGCCTCTAACGGAGTATTACCCGTACGTTCTCCTATACCGAAGAGCGATGTATTAACGGATGAACATCCGTAGAGCCATGCAGTCGTCGAATTAACGACCGCCTTATAGAAATCATTGTGTCCGTGCCATTCGATCAGTTCACTCGGAACACCGGCATGTGTATGTATCGCATAGATTATACCCTGTACAGATCTGGGTATAACAGCACCGGGGAAATTAACTCCGTATCCCATGGTATCGCACGCACGGATTTTGATGGGAATCTTGTACTCATCCATAAGTTTCATAAGTTCCAAACAGAAAGGAACAACGTATCCGTAGATATCGGCCCTCGTAATATCTTCAAGATGACATCTGACACTTATGCCTTCTTCAAGACAATCCCTGACAACGCTTAAATAATGATCCATAGCCTGACGCCTGTTCATCTTAAGCTTAAGGAAGATGTGATAGTCAGAACAGCTGACTAAGATACCGGTCTCGGGCATGCCCAGTTCCTTAACGAGCTTGAAGTCCTCTTTGCTTGCTCTGATCCAGCTCGTAACCTCAGGGAACTTATAACCCCTCTCCATACATTTGACAACGGCATCCCTGTCCTTCTTACTGTATAAGAAGAATTCAGAAGCCCTGATCATGCCGTTAGGGCCGCCGAGTCTGTGCAGATAATCATATATGGTAACTATCTGTTCCGTGGAATAAGGTGCGCGCGACTGTTGCCCGTCACGGAATGTCGTATCCGTGATCCAGATCTCCTTCGGCATACAATGCGGAACTATCCTGTCATTGAACGGGATCTTCGGGATCTCGGAATACGGGAACATATTACGGAAAACATTGGGTTTCTCAACGTCATCCAATATATACATGTGCTCCTCTATCTGAAGCAGATTGTTACTCTCATTAAGTGTGACCGGTCTGTTGGCAAAGCCCTTAAAACCGCTGTTATAATCACTGTTCATGTAAATGCCTTGTATCCTTTCATATATGTCTGTAAATGTATGCAGTATCGCAACTTCCATAATTGTATACAATTATACCGTATTTGTCAAATACAATTCTGTATACAATACATTTTATTCGGACAGATATATGCCGCACACTGTTCTGAGTACACAAATGATCTGCACACAGATGATCTGCACACAGATGATCTGCACGCAAAAAAGGCGGCTCCATACGGAACCGCCTTAATATCGTCATATGATCCTTACATAATAAAGAACACTGGCTAAAATGAATCACACTGCCTTAAGATCAAAGCTTGGGACCTGCAGCAACAAGTGCCTTACCTGCATCATTGCCTTCGTACTTCTTGAAGTTCTTGATGAATCTGTCAGCAAGATCCTTAGCCTTTGTCTCCCACTCTGATGCATCTGCATATGTATCACGAGGATCAAGGATTGCAGGATCTACGCCGGGAAGGCTTGTAGGTACTTCGAAGTCGAAGATCGGGATCTTCTTGGTCTCTGCCTTGTTAACGTCGCCGTTAAGGATGGCATCGATGATACCTCTTGTATCCTTGATAGAGATTCTCTTGCCTGTGCCGTTCCAACCTGTGTTAACGAGGTAAGCCTTAGCACCGCTCTTCTTCATCTTCTTAACGAGCTCCTCACCGTACTTGGTAGGATGAAGCTCAAGGAAGGCCTGTCCGAAGCAAGCTGAGAATGTAGGAGTAGGCTCTGTGATTCCTCTCTCTGTACCTG
>CAMNDJ010000125.1 GCA_946535225.1 uncultured Lachnospiraceae bacterium | reverse complement strand
GGAGAACATAGATAAGTTCCTTAGGCTAAAGCAGATACTAGATCCCGATATCGACATCGTGCAGATGTATTACTGCAACCAACTGCAGAACAATACGATATACAGCTTTGACAGGGAACTGAGGCCTAAGTTATATAAGAGACTTCGCCCCTTCATATGGGAGGAGACGATACATGAGGCTGTAAGGCTTACTCCGGTTGTATTTGACAGCGATATCGACATCATACACCGCCCGGGTGAGGGCCATGCCGCAAGAGACCTTAAGGCATTCGAAAGGCTCATCGATTCGGGTAAGCCTCTAAGCGACAGGCTCATAGAGATATACTGTAAGGAACTCTTCATAGCAGGGGAAAAGGAGAACTATCTTAATGCGAAGGCGTTCGTTGCAGAACTGGCTGATCGTGACGGACTGTCAAAAGACCAGATCGCACGCGTTTTTACAATAGGGGCAAGGATATGCAGACAGACAGATGATGCGGCCGGATTCATGAAGTATGTGACGAGGGCGGCAGCAGGGGATCTGATGAGCAGTGAGCTGTGTTGTGAACTGGCGGATTACTATATGGAAAGCGGCGATGAGAACGAGGCTAAGCTGTGGTATTACAATGCCATGCATGAGACGGAGGCTTATCTCGATGTGAGGTATCAGGAGGAGATACCGGGGAAGTTTCTGGGAGACGATCAGGGTGCTCTGTAGATAGTGACATAGAGAGTTGCCCGGCTGAGTGAATGGCGCGTCAAAAGGCGCAGAAATGGCGCTTTAACTTGACAGAGCGACAGAAAATGCTATAATACATAAGTTACCATCAGAGATAATAGACATAATGTGGCAACACTATGAATATATAAGGAGATGTGGGACATGGAAGATAAGAAGAACATCCTCACTTATGAGGGACTTAAGGCTTACGAGGAAGAGCTTGAGAATCTCAAGGTCGTAAGACGTAAGGAAGTGGCTCAGAAGATCAAGGAGGCAAGAGCTCAGGGCGATCTGTCCGAGAATGCTGAGTATGATGCAGCCAAGGATGAGCAGAGAGAGATCGAAGCCAGAATCGAGGAACTTGAGAAGATCCTTAAGAATGCGGAAGTCATCGATGAGGACGAGGTCGATACAGAGACTATCAGCGTAGGATGCCGCGTCAAGATCAGAGACATGGAATTCAAGGAGGACCTTGAGTACAAGATCGTGGGCTCTACAGAGGCTAATTCTCTTAAGGGCAAGATCTCCAATGAGTCACCCGTGGGCAAGGCGCTCATCGGTGCCAAGAAGGGTGAGACCGTCAAGGTCGAGACTCAGGCAGGCGTACTTAAGTATAAGGTTCTGGAGATACAGAGGTCTAACTAATGGGTGATAATAATCAGAACAATGCGGGTGCCAATGCGGCACCTGTTGACTTAAACCAGGTCAGGAAGAATAAGAGAGAGAAGCTTGCGGCGCTTCAGGCAGCAGGCAAGGATCCGTTCGTCATTACCAAGTATGATGTGGATCATCATTCGGCAGATGCCAAGGCTGAATACGAGGAACTTGAGGCCAAGCTTCTTGCAGGCAGAGCAGAAGTCAATACCGACGGTATGGATGAGGCGCAAGCGAGAGCTGCAGTAACAGCCGATTATAATGAGAGGCGTGAGATCATGGATGCGTCTCCCATCAATGTGAGCATTGCCGGACGTATAATGCTTAAGCGTGTGATGGGTAAGGCTTCTTTCTGTAATGTGGCTGACCTTAAGGGTGATGTGCAGGTATACGTGGCGCGCGATGCACTGGGTGAAGAACCCTATGCGGACTTTAAGAAGTATGATGTCGGCGATATCATCGGCGTCAAGGGATATATGTTCCGTACACAGAAGGGTGAGATATCCGTTCATGCTACGGAGACGACTCTTTTATCCAAGAACTTGCAGCCTCTGCCTGAGAAATTCCACGGACTGACCAATACCGATCTTCGTTACAGACAGAGATATACGGACCTTATCATGAATCCGGATGTAAAGGATACATTTATCAAGAGGTCCAAGATCATATCATCGATAAGACATTATCTGGACGCGTTAGGGTTTATGGAAGTCGAGACACCGATGCTCGTATCCAATGCAGGCGGTGCTGCGGCAAGACCTTTCCAGACACATTTCAATGCACTTGATGAGGATCTTAATCTTCGTATATCGCTTGAGCTGTATCTTAAGAGACTCATAGTCGGCGGACTTGAGAGAGTATATGAGATCGGAAGAGTGTTCCGTAATGAGGGACTTGATACAAGACACAATCCCGAGTTTACGCTTATGGAGCTGTATCAGGCATATACCGACTACTACGGAATGATGGATCTGACCGAGAATATGTTCCGTCATGTGGCACAGGAAGTGCTCGGCACGACGACATTTAACTACGGAGATCTTACGCTTGATTTCGGCAAGCCTTTTAAACGTATGACCATGATAGATGCAGTGAAAAAATATGCGGGAGTTGACTTTGATGCCATCGCAGATGATGATGCAGCCAAGGCGATCGCTAAGGAGAAGCATGTGGAGTTTGAGCCCCATCATAAGAAGGGCGATATCCTTAATCTCTTCTTCGAAGAGTATGTGGAAGAGCATCTGATGCAGCCTACGTTCATCATGGATCATCCGATAGAGATATCTCCCCTTACCAAGAAGAAGCCCGATAAGGAAGGCTATGTGGAGAGATTTGAGCTGTTCATCAACGGCTGGGAGATGTGTAATGCATATTCAGAGCTTAACGATCCCATCGATCAGAGGGAGAGATTCAAGGCTCAGGATGCTCTGGCAGATATGGGCGATGAAGAAGCCAACCACACTGATGAGGACTTCCTCAATGCGCTGGAGATCGGAATGGCTCCTACCGGGGGAATCGGCTATGGCATAGACCGTTTGTGTATGTTGCTAACGGACAGCCCTGCTATACGCGATGTGTTACTCTTCCCGACCTTGAAGTCGTTGAGTTAAGAAATGCAGTAAAATCAAGGCTTCCGAGCCTTCGAGATAAAAAAGTACAGCAAGAGTACAGCAAATTTCGTCCTTATAATACCCGATAACACTGAATAATACGGGAAAGGACGAAAAGCAGTACGAAGCAGCAGGAAAGAAAAATAGAAGTTGCGCTTATTGAGAGCCACTTTTCTAAGAGAAATCTTGGAAGAGTGGCTCTTTTCGTTT
>CAMNDJ010000124.1 GCA_946535225.1 uncultured Lachnospiraceae bacterium | reverse complement strand
AGTGCAGCATTGCCTCGTATGTATGATCATGGAGCCGCAATACTGCAGTCGTCATATATACTTTTTTGTTCTTTGAAGCTTTTATTAAGTTTTTCTTCATCAGATAGACATATATTTTTATATACCATGGTGGTTCGGCCGTGATAATATGCAGATATATCATCCGTTGATATAAAAACCCCATAAAACTGTATTCAGGCAACAAAATAGGAAATTATTCTTGCGTACAATAAATTTCTGTACTAATCAATTCTTGTGTACAAGAAGAATTTGCACCTCTGGATAAGAGGCTCACGGTCGATCTCTCAACGAAGAAAAGAGCCGAAAATCGCATGGTTATAGGATTTTATGCAAAGATGCAAACGTTTGCATCTTTTGTTTTTGGCGAAGTTGCAAACGTTTGTAACTTCAGATAATTTTTTATTTCTCGTTGTTGTTTATGCCGTTTGGTGATATATTTTTCTCAAGAATTGGAGATTATTATGCTTACATTTTCTACACTTCTGACACAGATCCTAAATGCTTCCGGGATGTCCCTGACCAAAGCATCTCAGTATTTGGAAGAGAAAGGTATCAACGTGCCCTATTCTTCACTGGCAGCATACAAAGCATTCACGTCGGTGCCGGAATATGACCGCGCTGTCGAGATATTGAATGGCTTTGATTATCCGATCTCGAGTGAAGAACTTCTTGAAGTCATTCAGTATTCAAAATCAGAACTGAAGGATTATAAGACAGATACAAGGCAGTATCTGAACAAAGGGCTGCGTCTCAATCCAAAGCAGTTTCAGGAAGATATGACTGCGGATGAGTTGGAGAGGATACTTGAAGTAAGGATGAATGAGATCGGAGAACCGAATCTGAATTCTTATATATCAAAACTTATTAAAAACGATCTGGTATCAGAGGGATTGATCGAGGAAAAGTGATATGAAGATTTTATGTTTAGGTAATCAGAAGGGCGGCGTATCAAAATCTACGGCTTCCCTTAACATCGCCTACTCTTTGGCGAATACGTACGATCAGAAAGTGCTGCTTGTGGACTGCGACAGTCAGGGAAGCTCATCTTTGAATCTAGGTATCCCTATCGATTCGGAAGATATCCATACATTGGATAAGATCCTTGAGCCTGTCGTGCTGAACAAAGTACAGGGCTTCTCATGGGAAGCGGTAAAACAGTGCATTTATACGCCTACATATCAGGACAGAGAAAGAGATCCGGACAACAAGATGAACTGGATACAGGTATCAAAGCCGTTTGGATTCGATGCCATTCCCTCTAACCTGTATCTGAGCGTGGTGGAGCTTCAGATGGGTGTTGTCGGTGGCGCATCCAGAAGAGGCATCTATCAGCATTATCTGAAGGACCTGCTGGATGTTATAGAAGCAAATAGTGATTATGATTATGTCGTAATGGATACAGCGCCAAGTCTCAGCTCGATGACGATCAATGCACTGTCCGCCGCCAGAGACGGAGTCATCGTTGTGTCCAACACAGATATCATGTCGATCCGCGGCGTAGGATCATTTATAGAATCGACAGAAACTGTTCAGGAGATGAATCCGAATCACCGGGGAATCTTAGGCATCCTTCTTTCCCTCTACAGCGAAAGAAGAACAGTTGACCGTTCTATCGAGGAATGGGTCAAGGAATTCCTTCCTATCCCGACATTCGATACCCGTATTCCGGAAACGTCAGATGTCAAGAAAGCGAACAGTTCGATGCTGTTGGTATCTCAGATCAATAAGAAGATGAAGAAAGCATTCGATGATGTGACATATGAGATCATGTATGCTGTGGAGCATCCTTCAGAGCCGATTGGCAGCGCGAAGCATGTAGGTGGTGAATAATGGCTAAGATAGATATTAACAAGGCTTTCTCAGGGGCCGTGACCGGCGAGAACCGAAAGAAGATTGCCAACAATGCAACATCGTTGATGACAGGCGGTGTATATGTGTTTGATAAATCAAAGCTGGATATCAGATCTGTACCGATCGAGAAGATACGCCCGCGTGTAGTCAATGAGTTCCTGCAGAGCAATATCGAGAACTTATCACAGTCCATTAAGCTATATGGACTTATAAATCCGCTGTCTGTTGTATATCATGAGGAAGATGATACTTATATCATCTCGTCCGGACACCGCCGTTATCTTGCTCTGAAACAGCTGCATGAACAGTATCCGAATGACAAGCTTTACAGCGAGGTCGACTGCGCAGTATATGAGGTCACGGAAGACTCATTCAAGCTTGCACAGGGCCTTCCTTATATCACCCCGGAACAGGAAGAGGGGATATACAGAGATTCCAATCTGGAGAACCGCCAGCTGACTTACCCAGAAGTTGCACGGCAGATCAGATATATACTGAAAAAGTTCGATGACCATGATTATGTAGACCGCATGAGAGAAAGAGCGGCCGAGCAGGGCATCGTCACAAGGAGCTTCGACTACAACAAGACAAAGCTTATAATGTCTGTATTGAGTGACCAGAACTATGATGGCTGGAATAAGGAAACGATCCGGCAGTATCTCAAGATAAAAGATGCAGGAAGGGAAGACCTCCTGAATCGAATCGAAAACGGGGAGTTGGCAGTATATACTGCTTATAAGCAGGTGGTTGAAGACCAGAAACAGACAAGACACAGAAAGACGAATAAGCTGTCATTGCTCAAGAAAGGTGTTGCGGCATTCGTCAAAGAAGCAGAAAAGAGAGAATACAGCAGACGGGAGATCGAAGAGATAAACGGTCTTATCCGGGAGCTGCAGGCAATCGTAGAAAAGAGCGGGAACTGATCCCGCTCTTTCTTATGAAAATTGTATATATCAGATCTGAATACTAATGTCAGCCGTCATATTCAGGGTAGCTGTCTATTCCAAGAGAGTATCGGACCTCCTGCTCCAATTCCTTTTCAGACAGATCATACGGAAATGGCTCGGCATCCTCGAAGATAGACTCGATCGTGTCCCCGAAGGAGAAGACCATAAACGGCTTCTACGGCAGAAAGTGCGGCTCGATTCGGAAGAATTCGCCCCCGTATTTGTAAACGTTTAGTATCTCTCTGGAACTGGCGGTCCAGTCTCCTGACATAGTGTTGAACTTCTGCTTGGTGACACTTACCGGAACAGCACCATATTTGACAGCTATACTTTCTGCAAGAGCGACAGCATCTCTATAATCTTCTTCTTTATGCTCTTTGTATGGCCACATGCTGATAGCCCCCAATCAATAATATTATGACTTAATAGGCAGTCTGGATAACGACTAAAATGAAATGCACTGCTGCTAGTTCGTTGCGGGAAAGACGAATTAATCAGCCCACGGCGTGGGCAAAATACCGAGTTTGATTTCGAGCCCATT
>CAMNDJ010000123.1 GCA_946535225.1 uncultured Lachnospiraceae bacterium | reverse complement strand
ACCTTACGCTTATGTCTTAATATCTTCTTCTCGGAATCCGAGTACTCTCTGTTCTTGTCAGTCATCGACCGTCATCCTTCCCTTATATCACATAATGCAATGGCAGGTACGCCTGCCCGCGCCTGCCATATATTGTATAGCATTATGTTTCAATACGCAAGATAAAGTATGTTCCTCTGAATATCTTCCGATTCATGATGAGCTGTTCTTCTGCCTGATGAGTTCCATCAGTCTGTCATAATTGCCCGCCAGGTGCGGAAATACACAGTCGATGCAGGTCTTGATAAGTCGCCCGTCTTTTTCCTTCATATGATAATTCCCCGGGCAATCCGTATCATACAGGGGACAATAGCAGAACATGCAGTTGATATCCTCACCGCACTTATGGCAAGGATAGTATTTGCAGTCTTTGTTGGCAAAAAACTTCTCGGAATTATCCATTGTGATACCTCTTAACTGCCTCTATAAATCCTTCGGCGAGACCATCGCAAGACGGATAATACAGATGGGGAAATCCCCAGAGTCTGTCATTTCCGGTCATCATGCATTCCCATGTCCGGCCTGTAGAGGGCTTATATGCCGCGCAATCCTCTCCGTTACTTGTGCTGTCATAGTAGTGGAATTCGTGCCCTTTGACCCCCGCAAGAGAAACCCCGAATGCCTTGGAATCCCGGCTCTTATCTCCGTCTATCTGCATATAACCGAATCTTACCGAATGTCCCGAATATGAACATTCTCCGTCTATGGCCCCGATAAGTCCGTATTCTCTGCCTTCCTTATCCTTAACCTGTCTGTGCAAATACATGAACCCGCCGCATTCCGCTATCGTCGGCATGCCTGACTCTATGGCTTCTCTTATGGCGGTGAGCATGTCGGCATTGGCGCTCAATTCCTTAAGACAGAGTTCCGGATAACCTCCGCCCAGGATGATACCGGCTGTCCCTTCGGGAAGGCTCTTATCATGTATGGGAGAGAAATACTCAACCCTTCCACCGGCCTTTATAATGGCACTTATGTTTTCTTCATAATAGAAACAGAAAGCCTCATCACGGGCGATAGCTATGACAGGGTCGTCAGATTTTCCGGATGGAAGTTCAAATTCTTTATACCACCCTCGTATCGGAGTTATCTCCATGGCATCTTCCATTATCCCAAGTATGCCTTCTATATCACACTTCTCTTCCAATACATCAGCAAACCGTCCGATCCTTTCTCTGATATCCTCGATCTCATTCGGCAGCTTAAGTCCCAAGTGTCTGCTCTCTATACCGACGCCGGCAGTCCCCGGGATCCCGCCTAATATCCTGATATCTGCAAATCCACCCGACCTCAGTTCATCATTAAGGACAGGTTTTAATCTGTCATAGAACCCTTCCGATATCCTGTTAAGGATGATGCCCTTAATAAGCCCGTATCTGTCATCAGCCAATATCCCTTTGATCTGTGATATGACAGTTCTGCCGACACCCGATGCATCCACTATTAATATGACAGGTGTGTCAGTGATCTCCGCGATCTCATAACAAGACCCTTTGATGCCGCTTACATCCATCCCGTCATATATACCCATAACGCCTTCGATCACCGTATAACGATCGGAATATCTCTTCACATTATGACGAATGGTATACCTGTCCATAAAGAAACTGTCCAGGTTGCTGCTCTCTACACCTAACACTCTTCTGTGAAACATCGGATCGATATAGTCAGGTCCGCACTTAAACGCGCGAAGGCTTAAGTCTCTTCGCCTTAACACCTCTAATAGTGCGCAGGTGATAAGAGTCTTACCGCTGCCGCTTCCTGCCGCCGCGATCATGGCCCTCGGGTTATCGCCCCTGTTCAGTTGCACCGTATCATTTCTGTCCTTCATATCATTGTTATCCGCAAAGCTTCTGCGTGCCCTCACTGTCCGGGCATGTGACTCACTGTCCTGTCAGAGTACAAACGAGTATATCATCACCGGATTATTGGCCTTGAGTGTATGTTCATCCGAAGCCGCATCCATCGTGCTGACTGCTATCTGCATGATACGTACATCCGTTGCTTCATATCCATATATGATGCGCATGGTCTCATCCATAGTCTTCTGTGTGATCGCATTGATCACGTACCTGATCCCTCTCTTGCGCGAACATATCGTGTCAACGATCTCTCTTAATCTTCCGCTGCTACCGCCGATAAATACCCGGTCGGGATCCTCGATTCCGCTAAGCGAATCCGGTACCTCGCCTTCTATAAGAGTTATATTGTTCGCCCCGTGCTTCCGTATATTGGCTCTGATAAGATCGCAGGCTTCCTTCTTTTTTTCAAATGTATATATGCTCACGGACGGATCGAGGCCGGCTGCTTCTATAGAGATCGAGCCCGTTCCACCGCCTATGTCATACACGATATCTCCCTGCCTTATATCCAGTTCGATAAGGCTTAAATGCCTGACATTCTCCTTGGTCATCGGTACCTTATCACGCATGAACGCCTCGTCTCTTAACACGTTCATCACACGACGTTTCATCGCCGAACCGTTAAAAATATGGGCGACTATGATGCCTTCAGATCCAAACTTCGCTGCCTCCTTAGGGCGAACCTTAAGAACCCTCTCATCGGGATAAGTTAGGTTGATACCAAGATCGATGTCGCATTCCATACCGCGGTTAAGGAGTTCCAAACCGATATCTCTTATATCCTCATCTCCTGATACCAGCACGAATGTGTGCTGAGAATACTTGATCTTATCCATAAGGATACCCAGAGTCTTGGGATCTTTCCTGCCGTGAATGCTGTATAACTTAGCATCGTTATAGTTAACACCGAGTCTTGCAGCCAATACCGACACGGATGATATACCGGGCAGGATTTTGATGTCCGCCTCTTTATTCCATGCCCTGAGTTCTTTAAGCATCTTTGCTGCTCCGCTGTAGAAGCCGCTGTCTCCAGTAAATAAGATCACTGCGTTTTGTATATCCTTATCATTCTCAAGCATCGGGATCATATCCCTGGCAAGATACATGTCATATTTCTTGGGAACACTAAGGTCTGATATGAGTCTGCCTGTTCCGAATACGGCATCCGCTTCCTCTATGGCCTGTTTTACTTCCGGTGTGACAGTAGTGTCATCTCCGGGACCGTAGCCGGCAAGAATTATCTTAAGTGCCGCGGAAGCCGTCGTAGGATCATTCTTCGTTTGTTTATGATGGTCCGCCCCGCTGCCCGTGATATGTCCGAAAGTTTCTTCAACGCTGAATCCATCTTCTTTTACGGGTCTTGTTATGACATGACAGGTGATCCCTGCTTCTGAGACCGCTCTTATCTTCTCATCGAATCCTCCCTCATGACCGCTCTCCTTGGTCACAAGGTGACGTATGTCATA
>CAMNDJ010000122.1 GCA_946535225.1 uncultured Lachnospiraceae bacterium | reverse complement strand
ATATTTAGCGAAAAAGGTGGCATATATCCGCAAGATATGGTATGATATTAAAGATTGTGAAGTTATGTATACTAGCAAAAAGAGGTTATATCGATATGAACGATTTTGAACCGGGATATACGTATCTGGTAACAGGAGCTGCGGGCTTCATAGGCTATTATCTGAGTAAGAGGATAATGGAAGCCGGCGGACGTGTCGTAGGCTTTGACAATATGAACGATTACTATGATGTGACGCTTAAGGAGCTCAGGCTCTCCGATCTGGACGGATCACAGCCTTATGCAGGTGCTTTTACCTTTGTTAAGGGCGATCTTGCAGACAGGCAGGCGCTTGATGCCGTGTTTGAGCAGTATAACCCCGACGTGGTCGTCAATCTTGCGGCACAGGCAGGTGTAAGATACAGCATTGAAAACCCCGACGCATATATTCAGTCCAATCTTGTCGGATTCGCCAATATACTTGAGTGCTGCCGACATAATGATGTAAAGCATCTGGTCTATGCATCATCAAGCTCTGTATACGGCGGCAATAAGAAGGTCCCTTTTTCCGTTGACGATCAGGTGGACAGACCCGTATCGCTCTATGCGGCGACCAAGAAGAGTAATGAGCTAATGGCTTATTCGTATTGCAAGCTGTATGGGATAAAAGCGACCGGTCTCAGGTTTTTCACGGTCTACGGTCCTATGGGAAGGCCGGACATGGCTGCTTTTAAATTCGCGGATCTTATGAGACAGGGCAAACCGATAGATATATATAACAACGGTGATATGTACAGAGACTTTACCTATGTGGATGACATAGTCACGGGCATTTTTAAGCTGCTGTGCACTCCGCCTAAGGAAGATGATCTCGGAGCATGTTATAAGGTTTATAACATCGGCAGGGGTAAGCCTGAGAAACTGCTTGATTTTGTCGATGAACTGGAAGCGGGACTTAATATCAAGGCCACACGCAATCTTATGCCCATGCAGCCGGGAGATGTATACCAGACTTACGCCGATGTGAGCGAACTGGAGAAAGATTTCGGTTACAGGCCGACTACGGATATGAAGGACGGAGTACGCAAATTCACGCAGTGGTACAGGGAATACAGGGGGATATAAGTGTTAACCTACGAGCATCAGAATGAGAAGAGAATATGCAGTTACAGAAGGATGGATCTGAAATACCGGATAGTAGCGATATTTCTTGGGATCATGATCCTTTTAACATCCCTTTTGGGGATAGCCATTACGGCATACGCCGCAGGCAATGCGCCGGCAGTCAAGAAATCCAACTATGTGATAAGCAACATGGACAGTGCGAGGTCGGCCCTGGAGAAACTTGCCAAGGAGAGACAGATATCCGCGCTCGTCTATCTTAAGGACGCCTATACTATAAGAGGAGAGGCCGATGCTTACAGCGATAACATGGGTACGGTCGCGTCAGGACAGCTTCTGTACATCACGGGCGTTGATGCCGATGCAGGACGCAATATATGGTACAAAGTACAGTATTCGGGCGATAGTGGGACGATAACGGGCTATGTGGAGAGAGAATTCTTGGCCTGCTCGGATGCAAGACTCCTTAACTGGGAAGATAAGTATGTGACGACCACAGGTCGTGAAGCTACACAGTCTGTTACGGATTGTGCGGATATAGAAGCGTTTCCTTCAAGTTATAAGGATGCGCTCTATGCGCTTAAGGCCAAGCATCCCGAATGGATATTCGTCAAACAGAATACCGGACTTGATTTCAATGCGTCCGTTGCCGCTGAGGGCAAGGGCGCATATAGTCTTATATGGACCAAATCCTGCTTAAGTTCATGGATAGAGGCCAAATACGACAATTCCTGGTCTTATGCGACTGACGGGATAATCGCCTACTACATGGATCCGAGAAATCATCTGACGGAGACGGGAATATTCCAGTTCGAGCAGCAGACATATAATCCTTCTTATCACACGGAGAGTTCGGTTCAGAAGATATTGAACGGAACATTCATGGCAGGAAATGTGGAAGGGACAAACGTAACATATGCAGCGACGTTCATGTCACTTGCATCCAAATACAATACCAGTCCTATCCTTCAGGCAGCAAGAGTACGTCAGGAACAGGGTAAGGACGGTTCCGTGATGATATCCGGTACCTATCCCGGGTTTGAAGGATATTACAACTACTATAATGTCGGAGCATCTTCGGCAAATCCCATAGTGGACGGACTTAAATATGCAAGGGATAAGGTCTGGAACACACGTCTTAAATCACTTGAAGGCGGTGTCAGTTTCTTGTGCAGGAGTTATGTGAAGAGAGGACAGGACACGCTTTATCTTCAGAAATTCGATGTGGATGCGAGCTATGACGGAGTCCTGACGCATCAGTATATGCAGAACATAGCGGCGCCTTCGAGCGAATCGGTGTCCGCCTATAACGGATATCAGGCAGCCGGTCTTCTGAATGACACACCTTTTGTCTTCAGGATACCCGTATATAACAATATGCCTTCGGGCAGAGCGAATAAGCCGGATACCAAGGATGTTCTCACCGTCAATATGAGTAAGGTCGAAAACCTTCCCGTTGAGCAGAGCGCAGTGCTGATCCCGTATATCAACGGCGGTCAGTGTGAGGCATATGACTATCAGTATTCAAGCTCAAATAACGGTGTGGCGGCAGTGGATGACAACGGTGTCATAACAGGTAAGAAACCGGGAAGTGCAACGATCACCTGCAAGGCCGGAACAGCGGGAAGCGTAACCTGCGCCGTGACTGTCATCAAGGCGGATATCGCAGTAAGTGATGTAACAAGACCTGACATAAACATCACATACAACCCTGAAGCCACACTTGCGGACATATCACTGCCCGACAGCTTTACATGGGCAGATCCTGCGACCGTTCCCACGGTGGATAATCAGGGATATACAGCAGTCTACAGCCCTGATAACAGCAGATTCAATGCTCTGTCAATGACGCTTGATGTACAGGTCGCAAGGGCAAAGACCGATGTGACTGAGATAACCGTTCCGACGGATGTGTCGATCCCTGCCGGAAGCGAACTGTCGGCGGCAGCACTTCCGAACTATTTCAAATGGGCCGACGGCACCGCCGTTGTTCCGTCCAAGGCGGGCAGTTACAGTTTCAAAGCAGTATATTGTCTGGACGAAGCCAATTACGAACCTACGGAAGATATAGATATAACGGTACAGGTAGTATGCACGGAGCATAAGTTCTCTGAGTGGAGCGAACCTGATAACGGATATATAACAAGGACATGTCTTATCTGCGGAGAGACAGAGAGTATCAAGACGGAAGATACGGTCACGGATGAAGATTGTACGACTCTCGGTCATGATATGAAAGACGGAGTCTGCCAAAGGTGCGGATATGAGGAACCTACGCTTCAGGAACATGTACATGAGTACTCATTGTCATCCGATACGGCAACCTGTACCGAAGACGGTTTAAAGACCTACAC
>CAMNDJ010000121.1 GCA_946535225.1 uncultured Lachnospiraceae bacterium | reverse complement strand
ACTGTCTCCTTGATCTCATCCTGCCATTTGAATGCTATGGAATCCCTCGGGAACTTAGCAGTCCGACCGAGGCTCCTTCCGTAGGCTATATCATCATATGTAAGCACCAATCCGTCGGACGGCACGTCGTAGTCTGCGATCTTGTTTGCAAAGCCTTCTATCGACGCAAGGATAGATGTCTTATCAACCTCATGGTATTCTACCACATCAAATCCGAGTCCCTTAAGGAATTCGAATTGTTCCTTACGGTAAACAAACTTCTTATCTTCAGCCTCAACGAGGTTAAATGCATAAAAATACACATTCCTCTTGGCTGTTATCTCATTATTGAGCTGTCTTACGGAACCGGAACATAAATTCCTCGGGTTCTTATACTTGGCGTCCACATCCTCTATCTCTGAATTTATCTTCTCAAAATCAGAATATTTGATCACAGCCTCGCCTCTAAGGACCATATGCCCCGTAAAGGATATCTTATGCGGGATATTCTTAAATACCTTCGCATTGGCCGTGATGACCTCACCAATCTCACCGTTGCCTCTCGTGACTGCCTTATATAACTCTCCTCCTTCGTATGTGAGGACTATCGTCAGTCCGTCGAGTTTCCAACTGAGCAGTCCTCTCTGCTCACCAAGCCAGTCTTTGAGTTCTTCTCTGTCCTTGGTCTTACTTAAAGACAGCATGGGACTCGGGTGCTTCTCCTTAGGAAGTTCATCCACGGATTCATATCCTACGTTCACTGTCGGCGAATCAGACATGGTGATCCCTGTCTCTGCCTCTAAGCGCACCAGTTCATCATACAGGGCATCATACTCGTAGTTGCTCATGATCTCCCTGTCCTCGGCATAATAGGCCTTGGACGCTTCATTCAGTTTATCGATAAGCTCTCGCATCCTGTTCATTAAATAACACCACGGATTATATTAATTAATTTTTGTTTTAATTATCAGTTTCCCTGTCGTTTGCTTTTCTATTACATGGCATGCGGTTTTTCCGGTCTTTATGCCACCTACCATCATCTAAATCAGTTGCCTATTCACTCGACCTGAATACCTGCTTCTTTATATAGCCGTAACATTTCTTTATGCGTCAGTTCTCTGTACTCTCCGGATGTGAGATTACCAAGCTCTATGCAGGCCACCCTGATCCTTGTAAGCTTCTCCACCTTCAGGCCGACCTCCTCACACATGCGCCTTATCTGCCTGTTAAGCCCCTGAGTGATCACTATTGAGAATTTGTGGTCACTTATTATCCTTATCTTGCAGGGTTTGGTCGTGGCATTCAGTTCCTTAAGAAAGATCCCGCTCTCAAGTCTGCTCTTTATACTCTCATCGATCTTCTTATCGGTCTTTACCACATATTCCTTCTCGTGGTCATTACTTCCTCGCATGAGCGCCTCTATGAGATTTCCGTCATTGGTAAGGAGCAGAAGCCCGTTGGAATCCTTATCAAGTCTTCCCGCATAATTAAGTCTTACGGGATAATCTATCACATCCCCGAGTGTAAGCTCTGCATGTTCATCTCTCTCAGTACACGTAACACCGACAGGTTTATTATAAGCGAGCACCACCTTTTTACTCACCGGCCGAATGGTCTTACCCTTATACCTGACTTCATCTTTAGGGCCGATCTTCATGCCTGCAACAGCCTTGGCACCGTTAACCTCTATCTCTCCTGCCTCGATCAGCTTGTCGGCATCCCGCCTCGAGCATATCCCGCACTCGGCTATATACTTATTGAGGCGTATACGCTCATCTTCGCTTGCTCGTGTATGAAGTTCTTCAGTGCCCATCACTGCATTACTCCCATCAACACACCGTATCTCATCCGGCATTTATTCGCTTTCAGCATCCGAAGTCGATACCCATTTCTCACTGTCTTTATCATCGGCAAACATCCGGCCTGCTCATCTCCGGGTCTCGGTGTTCGCCCCGTTCGTTCACTGTCTTTATCATCGGCAAACACCCGGCCTGCTCATCTCTGGGTCTCGGTGTTCGCCCCGTTCGTTCATTGTCTGCACTGTGCGATGGCCTCAATCGCCATCATTTTTCCCTGCCTCGCTCTTACGCCCTTCATTGACCACTATCTGCGGATAAGGGATGTTGATACCGTTCTTATCAAAGATCAGCTTGATCTCTCTGTTGAGATCTCTCTCAAGCTGTATCCTGTCTTCTTCGTCACATTCAGCCATGATGCGAAGTATCACACTGCTGTCAGCAAGAGAGGCAACACCGCGATAGAACGGCCCTCCTTTGATCAGCCTGTTGCGTTCCCGGATCAGCGGCAGTTCCTTCGCAAGCACTTCTTCCACATGCTCGAGATCTTCATCATATCCGATACCGACATTGCAGTTGGCGAAGGAATGGTTCTTCGTCATATTAATAACGTCTGTTATTTGGCTGTTGTTGATTATCTTGACATTGCCGACTCCGTCGACCATCTTGGTGGTACGGACGCCGATCTCCGATACGGTTCCTCTGAAGTCCCCGACGGTGATGATATCTCCGACTCTGAACTCGCCTTCGATGATGATGAACAGTCCGGCCAGGATATCGCCGATGAGTTCCTTGGCTCCGAGGCCCACGACGAGCGATACGACACCGGCCGATGCTACGAGCGTGCCCGTGTTGAATCCCATAATGGACAGACACAGGAATACCGCCAGTATCAGTATGATGTACTTCAGAAAACTTATGATCATCCTGCCGATGGTCTCTCCCCTTGAGTCAAGGGTCATGATTATCGCATCCGACAGATACTTAAGTACCGATGAGATGGTGAATGCCATGCACAGAGTAAATATGCATGCCGTAAACGCAAATACGTTGAGCCCCTTCTCCCACTGACCGCTGCTCATATATCCCATCACTGAGCCCTTATAATCGATGCTGCTCCCCACGACAAGCCATAGCAGGAGCAGGACGGATATGGTATTGACTATCCGCCTGAGGTATATGGATACAACCTGTTCAGGCGTTCTGGGTCTGGCCGCGGATACGTTGATCCGCCTGCCGATACCGTCCAATATCCGCCCGGTCGGGACTATGCTGTCCGGGACTCTGTTAAGTACGGGGATATGAGCATCCTTGAGGATGATCTTATATGTGAGCAAGAGCGAGAGCAGGCAGACCGCTCCCATTATGAGTGTCACCGCAAGCCTGGCTATCCCGTCATCAAGCCCCCCGGGATTGACGACTCTGGATGCAAGTGTCAGGACATAATATGTGAGCAGCATATCCATAAGGACCGCTATCACGATAAAGGTCTTAAGCTTCTTTCTGACGGTTATCTCACTGTCATATGTCCCCAGTATGCACACCTGATACATATATTCAATTATGATACATGAGATGATATAGAATATCGCTCCAATGATCAGGATATGGAACAGATCCAGCCCATACACCCTGTATCCCATAGCCTCATATCCGGCCACACCGAAATACAGCCCCACCGTTAACAGGGCCGCTATCAACAATATACATATTCCGCTTATATATGCCTTCTT
>CAMNDJ010000120.1 GCA_946535225.1 uncultured Lachnospiraceae bacterium | reverse complement strand
CCTGCTATCTTAAGCTTAGCGCAACAAACAGAGAGTTCTTTGAGCATCCTGACTCCCTCCTGTGACTGCTGGTTACCTTCGGCCTCCACATAGAAGTAGTACTGCCAGGGCGTATCCTTAACAGGTCTGCTCCTTAAGACTCTCATGTTAAAACCATGTGCACAGATGATATTTACGGCCTTTGCCAGGGCTCCGACCTCATCATTGACCGTGAACAGGAGGATGAAATTATTGTGTTCGCTCACGGGTGCATCGGATGAGCGTGAGAATACGGCAAATCTCGTCGTATTTACATTGCTCACGTTGATATCATGATCCAAGATCTCAAGCCCGTAGAGGGCAGCTGTCTCGGCGCTTGCGATCGCAGCCACGGACTTATCGCCGGCCTCTGATACTTTCTTAGCCGCATATGCCGTATTACCCGCTACTTCCTGATCATATCCCCGGTCCGCGATATACTCAGCGCATTGTTCGAGCGCCTGCTGATGGCTCACAACCTTACGGATATCAGAAATCTGCGCTCCCTTGACACCTAAGAGGTTGTGCTTAACAGGCAGCGAATACAGGCCGTTTATATAGAGATCGCCGGTAAAAGTGAGATCGACTACATTCCCTATCTCGCCGGTGAAACTGTTCTCGATCGGCAGGACACAGCAGTCACACTCACCGCTCACAACCGAGTCGTAGGCATCATTAAAGCTCTTATATGAGATCAGATTGCCGTTGGGGAATATCTTGCTTGCTGCAATATAGGCAAATGCCCCTTCCACCCCGCAATATGCGATCTTCATACCCGATGTGACATTGCTCATGAATCTGCGGGACAATTCCATTGTGGAGCGCATATAATTAACGTAGAAAGTCCTGATATCAGGGTCCTCCACATATACCGAGTTCTTGCTTATCACATCAGTTTCTCTGTCCGTATCCCTGATCGGCATACCGCTGGCTGCCTTGTACCTGGCTGCGTCACGCACTGCCTTAAACCTCTCTTCGAACAGCTTGGCCATTTGCTTATCGACATTGTCAATGATCTCTCTGCTCTTACTCAACTCATCCATTTTTCATCTCCTCCTTAAGATATAACCCTGCAACAAAAAACCACCGCTTCTTCAATCCGAAAAAGCGGTGGAAATAAACATCATCATCTAACTCTTTAAAAAGTCTTCTGCACAATGTCTGAATCCGCCGCGTTATTAAAGAAAAAGAAAAAGTATGAACTTATGCCGTATTCAAACATCTGCTTATCCTCTCATCAAGTTTGTTTCTTGATTATGTATGTTATAGCAAAACTCTGCCTGTGTCAAGACTCCATTTCACCCGGGGATCACTTTGTATCACCCCAGCGATCAAAAGGGTATATAATGGTCTCATGCACAGCGATCTGATAAATGTGATAAGCAAATATCTGACAGAGCCGGTTACGGATATACATCCTCTTGACGGCGGACATATCAACTCAAGTTATCTAGTGATGACCGATACGGATAAGTATGTCCTTCAGTGTCTTAACAGCGATCTGTACACAGATCATCTCACAGACCTTACGAATAACTATCTGCAATATAAGTCCGCTTGCGAGAGAGCCTGTGATCCGAATGATAAATGGATCTGTCCCGAATGGCTTAAGACTGAGAACGGTCAGTTCTTCCATACGGATATATCCGGAAAAACATGGCGTCTGTATCGATATATACCGGGAGATACTACGCCCTTAAGCGACCCGTATACAGCGGGCATGGGCTTAGGAAAAATGCATAGGATCCTGAGATCATGTAAGGAGGAAGATATCACTCCCATCCTGCCGGATCTTCATAACCTTAAGTATTATTTTGACAAATATCTTGCGATCGGGGATGTACCAAAGCGCGACACCGCATTAGACAAAGCGATAAACGATAACATAGATATTATGCTTGCATCATCCGTTTCGTCAGATGCGGTCATCCACGGTGATGCCAAGGTCTCCAACATGATCATACAAAATGACACTATTGTCAGTTTTGTAGATCTGGATACACTGATGCCGGGATCTTTATATGATGATCTCGCAGACTGCATAAGATCATGTTGCATATCAAAAAACGGAGAAATCGACAGCGACTGTGTCGATCGATTGTTAAAAGGTTATGAAGCATTTGCAGATATGCGCCTTAACTCCGATATGATAGAGATGGTGATAAAAAACGTCAGAAAGAACTGTTTCATGCTGGGGTTGCGTTATTATACCGATCACCTTACAGGCAACCGGTATTTCGCAGAATCATACCCGGGGCAGAATATTGAAAAAGCATCGAGACTGCTGACTCTCTGCACCCGGATCGAATAGAACCTCTATACATGCCGGGAGATCATCCCAGGTATTTATCTTCAAACTCTGTGATGGGAATAGGCTTGCTGTAATAATATCCCTGGATCACATCACAGCCGAGTTCACGCAGACGATCTACCTGTTCTATGCGCTCAGCTCCTTCAGCAAGGCACTTAAACCCAAGCTCAGTAGCCAGCGTTATGATAAGTCTTATGACTACCACATCTTCTTCACGTTCATTGTCCGTACTTAACTTATCTACAAAGCTCTTATCGATCTTTAAGGTATCCAACGGCATTTCAGTAAGCAGTGAAAGCGATGAATATCCTGTTCCGAAATCATCCATAGATATCTTAAAGCCACGTGCTCTTAATTCGTCAAGCACTCTGACCATATGATCCGTATCGTCATATGTGGCACTCTCTGTAAGTTCAAAATCAATAAGTTCATGTCTTACGCCATAACGGTCAACTATCTCTGTCAGATGGTCTATAAGATTCGCATCATAGAGTCTGTTCCTGGAGAGATTGACAGAAACGGGGATAAGTTTCTTTCCTTCTTTTTCCCAACGGGAAAGTGCCTCACAAACCTTCTTAAGCACAATGTCATCTATCTTACCGATCGAACCGTCTTTTTCAAAGAACGGGATGAACCTGCCGGGAGAAAGGAATTCTTTTCCTTTATAATTCCATCTGACAAGCGCCTCTGCTCCTTCTATGACATTTTTGTTGATGTCAAACTTGGGTTGCAGATATACATGGAACTCATCCTTTGCTATGGCTGTCTCCACATAAGCTTTGATAAAACTGCCCCAGGATACGTCGTCATGCATCTTGTCTGTATATATGGTGATCTCTGTTCTGTTATGATCTGTTCCGAGAGCCTGTGCCATCTTACCTGCATCAGCCACGCGATTGCCGGACAGAATAGCCATCTGCATCGGGACCACACCCACTCTGTAATATATCCTGTAGTTCGGATCTTCCTTAAGATGCGACAGTGAATCAAAGAACTCTTCAAGGACGCGAATAGTCTCATCCTCAGGCATATCCTTTATGAGCATTGCAAAATTGTCATTGTGACACCTGGCACTGGCATAGACAAAGTCTGCCTCGTTCATGGCCTTAACCACATTCGACAATACATTATTGGCAACAATGTGCCCGTATACTTCATTGATGACACGGAATTCCTTGATATCAAAATGAACGAAAGCATAGTCACCTATACCGCTGTCAGTCGGCATCTCAAGAAAAGATACCAGATGGTTCCAGTTATAATG
>CAMNDJ010000119.1 GCA_946535225.1 uncultured Lachnospiraceae bacterium | reverse complement strand
GCCAGCACTATTGCCGATACGCCCAATATTCTCTTACGTCTGAGATATCTCTTACCAGTCATGTGTATCCTGTATGTGAAGAAGTATTATCATTGATAGTCAGGAACCGCATCCCCGTCCCTGCGCTCTTTTGCAAGTATGACCAGTCTGCCGTTAGCCTTGGTGTATTCGCAGGTAGACAAAGTCAGTAACTTATCGCCCCATGAGGCAGTGATCCCCGTGTCATAGAGGGACTCAGTCACCGCTCCTTTTACATATTCATCGAATGACGCTTCATCATCTATCTGAATATAATCATAGAATTCGAATGATGTCGTGTTCTCGTCATATACCTGCGACCTGAACACTGCTATTATATCATAAATCCGTTCTTCATAGAGAGTATTGAAGTAAATTGCCGGATGCTCCTTATAATACTCTTTCTGTGCATATTTCTTAAGGCTTCCGAACATTGCCCCGGACTTCATATTGTGTCCGTGGATAAGACAGTTGACACCGTTACCTGAAGGATCACACCTTTTATCCAGAACGAGCAACCCCGTCACATCATCAGCCCCTTCGAAGTTATGGTTCAGATACCAGTCATTGTCTCCTTCCTTATACATCACGGGATAATCAACGGGTGTATCGGGAATGGTGAGCCAACCAACCATATCGGGATTCGTGTCATGAAGTTCCCTATACTGCACCATGATCTCAGGTGTCGGAACCGGTGTGGGGACAGGATTGTCCTTCTTGACCTGAAGGACTCTTGGGGTCGGAGTCGCCTCCGCTTCCCTGCTCATCTGCTGAATGGCCTCGATATCCTTATCACTTCGATACTCTTTGTAGATCCAGAGACCCAGAATGACCAGCAGCAACAGAAGCAGCACATACAGCTGTGCCAGTATAAGTCTTTTTACTCTGCTTTTCTTTCTTCTTTGTGTCATAGGACAATGCTTTTACTTATGCTCCAGGATATAGCCCGATACGGACAGAGAAGATATCTCTTTGCTGTTCTGATAATAATCCATATATAACGAGGTGATATAGAGATCTCTCTTATCATCTATCCTGAGCGTCTCTCTGCCTTCCAAAGTGAAGTCATCTGAATTACGCTTATTATAGTTTTCCATGGCCCAGGCGGTAACTTCGCTTAAATCGACCTCGATCACGGCCTCATTTCCATAGCGTTCTCCTGTGATGACATTGACAACCGAATTCTTAATATCGACCTCTTCCGAAGCGTTAACCTCTGATATGGTGTCATATCCGCTTATATCCACATTATTCAGATCCCCGTAGTAATGCAGATATACTTCATTCCTGTGATCATAATAGCCGGGGTCATAATTCTCTATGGTCTCCTTCTGAGACCCGCTAAGAATCTTGTCTATGGCATCCGGGCCCTTGTAGCTTACATTCATTATCTCACTGTAAGCACTCTTGACCGCTTTTTGCAGGCTCTCATCATTCTTATCTATCATTGCCGCAAGGCGCTTTGACTGTGATCTTATGATCACATCATCATAAGACGTACCCGGAATGATAAGCCCGAAAGCGGAAAAGGCGATAAGAGCAAATAATAAGTATGAGATCGCCCTCTTATTGCCTCTGTGACAAAGAGCATAAAGTACGAAATATAGGATCTCTCCTATAATAAGTACAACAGCCAGATATCTTGATACGGTAAATCCGTAATCCCTGATCCTGATGCCCATGCTCCAGCACTGAAGGCAGATAAAAGGTATAAATGCATACGGAACATATACGGCAGCCTTATACAGGAAGCCGTCCTCTCCGCCGATTCCGTGAACCATTGTCCAGATGGGCATTCCCAGAGCAAAGAGCCATGCCAGGATATCAAACACCTGATTGGACGGAACGGTGTCTGTAACAAATATCTTGATGATATATATGTATATGACAGCAAATGCGATAAGGAGCATCGACTGTAATACATATACCACGCAAAGCTTAGCGAACTTGCCGGGCTTCTCTCCCTTGGCCGATATAGCGCGCAAACACATCGGTACATATATTCCGCCGGCTAGGAACAACTCTATCTGCTCCAGGAAATCATGGGTATTAAACAACAGCTCATCAACGATCCACACAATCAGCGCAAGCCCTATTGCGAATAACGAATAAACTACCGTCGCCTTAATTAGGCCTAAGAATGCCTTGGTACAGTACTCCTCAAAATCCTCTTCAAGACGCCTGTACATATGCCATACGGTCACAGCATCCAACGCCATGAGATATACGAAGAATAACCTGGTGGCTATCTCAATCACGGAATCGGAATCCATTCCGAACAAGATATCAGACTCGGTGTTGATAATGTAATAGACCATGAATATCGATACGGCAGCCGATACAATATATCCGCCGATCCTTACATACCACTTATCCTTAAAGATCTCTTCATAGAAGATGTGCTGTGCCGACGCAAATATAAAGCAGAGGGCCAGCTTCTCAAGGGCATCCTCAACATCCCTGTTATCGAGCCCAATGACGATCGCCCCGAATAACGCTGCCAGGATAATGGCGGCAAGCGTTACAGGATAATCCTTAAATACCTCATACAGCTTATTGCCTATGCCCTTAACCGCTTCCGTAAACTTATTCTTTTTAATTGCCGTAATATCCATTTTCTAACCCGTATGATCCATTTAGACACTAAGGATCACTCTTTCCTTTCTCCCGACAGGATCAATTATCTTACATCCCATATCCTGATCACTCCCTGTTAATTCTAGTTTTTTGTCCCTTTACTGTCAATGCGGTCATTCACGGCATAAAAAGCTGATGATGGGCAAAATTGAAAATCGTTCTCATTTTATATTGACAAACAGTCGCCAAGGTATTATATTTGAGAACGGTTATCAAATTACTCATGCTACAGTAGGAGGCTCATCATGGCATACAAGACCAAGCAGCGCGAGATAATGATGGAATACCTTAAGGGAATGCCCGGAAGACATGTCACCGCGGGAGATGTTACCGAGCACTTAAGGAGTAAGGGACAGACTATCGGACAGGCCACTGTTTACAGACAGCTTGAGAAGCTTGTGGACGAAGGCATTGTCGGCAAGTACATGATCGACGGAGTGACTCCTGCATGTTTCGAATACATGGGCGAGAATGCCCATAAGGGAGAGACCTGCTTTCACTGTAAGTGTGAAAAATGCGGCAAGCTGATACACCTGCACTGCGAAGAGCTTGAAGGGATAGGCGAACACCTCTATAAGGATCACGGATTCGTCCTTAACCCATTAAGGACCGTATTCTACGGCGTATGCGAAGAGTGTGCTGCGGCGATGTAGCACAAGCAATATGCTCATAAAAACAGATACAGGGGAGAATGACTATTATGAAAAAACTGATCATCACATTATTATGCAGTGTGCTCATTATGTGCACCGTAATCGGATGCGGCTCTAAGGCATCTTCAGGATCGGGAACTGACAATTCCGACAAAACACTCAAGATCGTAACAACCATATTTCCGGAATATGACTGGGTACTCAACATACTCGGAGACAAGGCCGCTGATTGTGAGCTGACCATGCTTCTTGACAACGGTGTCGACCTGCACAGCTACCAGCCCACAGCTGAGGATATGCTTAAGATATCTGATTGTGATATGTTCATATATGTGGGCGGTGAATCGGATGTATGGGTTGAAGATGCTCTTGCCGAAGC
>CAMNDJ010000118.1 GCA_946535225.1 uncultured Lachnospiraceae bacterium | reverse complement strand
TATCTCTGGTAGAAGAACGAATCAAGTCTCTTGTATCCGATCTCCTTGTACTTCATGATCTGCTCCGTACTTCCTATGAAGAGCACTCCTCCGTCCGCAAGCGACTGGTAATATTTATTGAATATATCGTCCTTGGCTTCTTCGGTGAAGTATATCAGTACGTTACGACATACGATCAGATGCTGGTTCTTCGGGAAGTCATCCTTTAACAGATTGTGCTTCTTGAAGGTTATGCAGTTCTTGATCTTGTCGGATATCTGAAATGCCGGTCCGTTCTGAGTAAAGTACTCTTTCTTGTACTTGGCCGGAACATTAGCCACGCTCTTCTCTCCGTAGAGACCGATCTTGGCCTTTGCCACGACTTCATCGCTTATATCGGTCGCAGTGATCCTGATCTTATTAAGCGGAACAAACTCCGAAAGTGCCATTGCAAGCGAATAAGGTTCATCGCCCGTTGAACACGCCGCACTCCAGATATTTAAGTTGGTGCCGAACTTACTGATAAGATCCGGAAATACTCTCTTAGTCAGTATCTCCCACTGATCAGGATTTCTGTAGAACTCCGACACGTTTATCGTAATGTACTCGACGAATTCATCGAGCATCTTCTTATCTTTGGCAAGGGCACCTGCATACTCCTCATAATCCTTAAAAGGACTCTTGCCTATATGCGTATCGATTCGCCTCTGCATCTGTGCCTGCTTATAGAAGGTTAGGTCTATCTTGGTAAGCTTAAATATATCCTTCATAAAAGCTTCGTAATCATACTTAGCCATTATTCGATACTCTCCATTTCATATATTTTGCAGGTGATTATTCTGCAGCGTTCTCCTCAGCGGGAGCTTCCTCTGCTGCTGACGCCTCAGCCTCTTCTGCAGGAGCTTCTTCAGTCTTCTTCTTTCTGGTGGTCTTCTTGGCGGGCTTAGCCTCTTCCTCTGCTGCTGCAGCATCCTCAGCTGCGATCACCTCATCTATATTGACTGAAACAACATCTGCATCGTCATCATCAGCCTTAGCCTCTGTCTCCTCGGGCTCTTCAGGCTCAAGAGTCGCCTTGATGCTTAAGCTGATCTTCTTGTCTTCAAGATTGAAATCAACGATCTTGGCTGTAACTTCATCGCCGACCTTAAGTACATCACTGGGTTTCTCTATATGATCCCTTGAGATCTGTGATACATGAAGGAGTGCATCAACACCCTTCTCGATCTCTACGAATGCGCCGAAATCTGTCATACGGGCAACCTTACCTGTTACAATGTTGCCGATGGCAAACTTCTTGTCTGCATCCTTCCAGGGATTCTCATCCTCAAACTTCATTGAGAGTGCGATCTTATTGCCCTGTATATCCTTGATGAACGCTCTTACCTGGTCACCTGACTTAAATACCTTCTTAGGGCTCTCAACTCTGCCCCAGCTCATCTCAGATATATGCAGAAGACCGTCTGCTCCGCCAAGGTCTACGAATGCACCGAAGTCCGTAACGTTCTTGATCGTACCTTCGATGATGTCGCCAACATGGATCTTCTCCATGAGTTCCTTCTGAGCCTTGTCTCTTTCGGCTGTAAGGAGCATACGTCTGTTACCGATGTATCTGCGTCTCTTGGGATTGTACTCTGTGATGACGAACTCGATCTCCTCATCCTTGTACTTGCTAAGATCCTTCTCGTATGTGTCTGACACAAGGCTTGCGGGAATGAATATCCTGACTTCATCAACCATAACACAGATACCGCCGTCGAGTACCTGAGTAACCTTAGCCTTGAGTACTTCCTGATTATTGTAAGCATCCTCGATACGCTTATTGCCCTTCTCAGCAGCGAGTCTCTTGTATGTCAGTATCACCTGACCCTCACCGTCATTGACCTTAAGCACCTTAGCCTCCATAGTGTCGCCGACTTTAACGACCGTAGTGAGGTCTAAGTTAGACTCATTGGTATACTCGCTTCTTGTAAGGATACCGTCTGCCTTGCAGCCTATGTTGAGTATGATCTCGTCCGGCTTTACAGAGAAAACTGTGCCCTCTACTACCTCTCCTGTATGGATTGTTTTGAATGATTCATTCAGCATTTGTTCAAAACTCATTTCTGACATAATTTTGAACCTCCTCGATTATTTTATTTGGGGTCGATGCCCCTGCTGTAATACCCACCAGTGAAACAGATTTAGGCATTTCTAAATGCAAGTCATCCAGTGTCTGTATGAAATAGGTGTGCTCACATCTCTCCCTGCATATCTCGTATAATTTGTGCGAGTTCGAGCTGTTGGCTCCTCCTATCACTATCATGCAACCCGCTCTCTCTGCCAGTTCGGCAGCGGCTTCCTGTCTCTCCTCGGTCGCATTGCATATAGTATTCACAACATTAATATAATACCCTCTTTTGTCTATATAATCAACTATTTCTTGAAATTTATTGTAATTATATGTCGTCTGAGAAACGATAGTGATCGGTTCATCTTTTTTATACGGTATCCTGTCGGCATCCGCAGGTTCGCTTATGATGTACGGTTCTTCATTACACCATCCCATGATGCCTTTTACTTCGGGATGTGCAGGATCGCCTACTATGATCACGTGACCTTCTTTGCTCTTCTCATCCACCGTCCTGTGAATGCGCTTAACAAAGGGGCATGTCGCATCGACTATCGTAAAACCGGCCGCCTTTATCCTTTCCTCAGTATCACGCGATACTCCGTGACTGCGCAGGATCATCACTCCGGGAGGGACCTTGCCAATATCATCGTCACCTACGGCCTTAACACCCTTTGATTCAAGTTCTCTTACAACCTGCTCATTGTGTATTATCGGTCCGTAAGTATATATCGGCTGGTCTTTGTTTTTCTTTATCTCTTCGTTTACTATCTCTACAGCTTTGTTCACGCCGAAGCAAAATCCGGCATGTTTCGCTAATTCAACATTCATGATCACCTCTACGGTATCAGCTCAGTCACCGCATCCACAACTTCTTCAATGCTCATGTATGAGCTGTCTATAAGTGTCGCATCATCCGCCTGCTTAAGAGGGCTTATCTCACGGTTCATATCCCTCTCATCACGCTCGATGATATCAGCCTCGATCTTATCGATATCAGGTGTCTCACCTTTAGCAACAAGCTCGTCATATCTTCTCTTGGCTCTTACCTTGCTGCTCGCGGTCAGATATATCTTAACCTCTGCATTGGGAAGCACCACTGTTCCTATATCTCTTCCGTCCATAACAACGTCTGCAGTAGCTGCAAGCTTCTGCTGAAGTTCAACGAGTTTCTTACGCACATCTCCGTTAACCGATGTAGCGGAAGCCATGTTGCCGACTTCCTCGGTTCTTAACATTCCGGTTACATCTTCACCGTTAAGCAGCACCACCTGCTCACCATCACGATACTCTATTGTTATATCCGCATCATTGCACTTGCTGCTTATGCTGACACTGTCGTCAGCGCTCACACCGAGTCTGATAAAATACAGTGCCATCGCTCTGTACATCGCTCCGGTATCAACATATATATATCCAAGCTTCTTCGCTATCCTCTTAGCTATCGTACTCTTGCCTGCACCTGCCGGTCCGTCTATCGCTATGTTCATAATGCCCTCCTTTGATCACGAAGTATTCTGTGAATAATGATAACACAGACGCCGCATTTTTGTCAGTACATATAAAATACGGAACTGTCGGCTCCCCTGCCAACAGTTCCGTAA
>CAMNDJ010000117.1 GCA_946535225.1 uncultured Lachnospiraceae bacterium | reverse complement strand
AAATTGGGTTCACGTTTGATATCAAGCGCCTTACACAGGTCATAATAGATGTCTATAAGATACTCCCTGCCGCCGTATGCGATGTTATAGGCTTCGCCCGCGGCTTCAGCAGGTGCAAGGCAGGCCTTTAAGTTAGCCTCTATCACGTTTTCAATATAAGTAAAGTCTCTTGACTGCTTGCCGTCTCCGTTGATAGTCGGAGTCTCACCGTCAAGGAGCTGTTTGATGAACTTGGGGATAACGGCTGCGTATGCGCCGTTCGGATCCTGTCTGCGGCCGAAGACATTGAAATAGCGAAGGCCGTATGTATCAAGCCCGTATAACTTGCAGTAGAGCTTGCCCCATTCCTCGTCGCAGCGCTTGGTAAGAGCATAGGGACTTAAGAGATTGCCCTCCTGGCCTTCCTTCTTGGGAAGTACAGGATGGTCACCGTATACGGATGAGCTCGACGCATAGACAAACTTCTTAACGCCCTGCTGTCTCGCGGCTTCCATCATATTAAGAGTTCCCGCGATATTATTCTGACAGTAAAAAAGCGGCATCTCGATACTTCTGGGAACGCTGCCCCAAGCCGCCTGATTGAGCACATAGTCCGCGCCCTCGCAGGCCTTCATGCAGGTATCAAGATCTTTGATATCGCCCTTGATAAACGTATAATTTGGTCTGTTAGCAAGAATGTCCACGTTCGCCTGTTTGCCGGTAGACAGATCATCCAGGCATCTTACGTTGTATCCTAAGTCCGTGATGGCCTCACAAAGGTTCGAGCCTATGAATCCGGCTCCGCCCGTAACTAAAAATGTACTTCCTTCAGGAAAACTGATATCTTTATATCCCATGTCTTATGTCCTCTCTTTGTCTGATCTTCCCCTCCACATATAATACCATATATGATAACACAAAAATACGGTAAAAGTGGTAAAGAATTCACTGTTGTGGTACGATATATTCAGTAGGTACATTAGCGTATACATGGAGGTAATCGTTATGGATATTCCTGCTTTATCAATGGCTCTGGCTAATGTAAGTACGGCTAACGATGTCGGAATGGCAGTTTTGAGCAAGGCAATGGACCAAAGTGAAATCCAGGGTGCAGGCCTTGTGAACATGATCGATGCTGCTGCTATGGAGCGCAGTGTCAATCCTTCTGTCGGCTCCAACTTCGATATGCTCGTATGATACTTGTGAGCCACAAGTAAAAAGGACCGTTTTCCGAATCCCGGATCACGGTCCTTTTTGCTGTGTATCTTCAGGCGGCCTACTGAACTCTGAAGAATTCTACGTTGGCCTGAAGCTCTGTTGCGATAGCCTTAAGGTTCTGAGCCTCTGCAACGATATTCTCCATATTGGAATTAAGCTGCTGCATGGAAGCGCTCGTCTCTTCTGTAGATGCCGCATTCTCCTCTGATATGCTCGACAGGCTCTCGACTGCTGCCGAGATCTTGTTCTTGGCTTCATCAAGTGACTGTGCAAGCTCCATAATGCTCTGATTGCCGGCTTCAGTCTCTTTGAGCATCACAAGCATACCGTCGAATGATGCCACCATCTGTTCAAGTGCCTCATTCTCCTTGGTAGTTGCTTCCTTGATATTGCTCGTAAGTTCTTTATTCTTCTGCGACAGGGTCGTGATATTACCCAACATCTCGGTGATCTGGTTGGCCGTTTGATTAGATTCTGCAGCCAGACCTCCGATGCTCTCGGCAACGACTGAGAATCCGCGGCCTGCTTCTCCTGCTCTTGCTGCCTCTATAGAGGCATTGAGTGCGAGAAGGTTGGTCTGATTGGCGATGCCCATGATAGCCTGTGCGGCTGTTGCGATCTCCTCAACGACTCTTGCCGTCTCTTCAACAGAATCTGCAACGGCTCCTGCCATCCTGTCTGTCTCCTGATCGGCCTTCTTAAGTTCCTCAAGCTGCTCCTGCACCTTGAGCGATTCTGCATACAGCGACTGACCCTTGTCCATATTGGCATTGGCTACATCTATCACATTACCGACTGCATAGCCCATATCTATCGCGATGGAAGAAGTATCCTGTACATCCTGTGCCATCGAAGTCGCTCCGTGTGCCACATCATCGATGGCATTGGAGATATCTCCCGATGTTCTCTTAGAATCGGTGATCGAATCCTCTGTCACATCGGCACCCGTATTGACAGCCTCGGCATGTCCTACGACCTTAAGCAGGGCTTCCTTAAGCTTAAGTCTCATATCATCGACAGTCCCGGCCATCTCGGTAAATTCTCTTATATCAGACTTAACCTTCACCTCTGATACAAAGTCTCCGCCCGCCATATTGTCGATGGCACCGTTGATCTGCTTAACGGACTTCGTGATGCTGTTCATCACAAATACGGCAAGAACCATTAAAACGGCTGCGATCAGAACGAATATCACAAAACTAACGATCATGGTATTGCGCACTGCTGCTTCCTGTTTGGCAACCTGTACCTCAGCCCATGCCTCCGTGATATCGGTCATGTCAGAGAGCGCTCCTCTTGTCACAAGGAACTGTCCCGTGAAATTGGTCCAGAAGCCCTCGTCCTTGTCTATGTTATAGAAGGAATCCCAAAGATTGAAATCAGATTCGAATTCATTGTAGCAGTCAGCGAAGGTCTTCTCGCCTCCTTCAAGCAGGGTGCCTGTATAGAGCGAAGCGTCATTCCTTGCTATCTGCTCGGCCTCCCTTACCTTGTCCAATGTCTGCTGCTTATTGTCCTTGTACTCATTAACGAGTTCATCAAGCCTCGTTGCAGATAAGGACTGATGTTCGAGATGATACTCAAGCACGGCATACATAGCCTGATAGTAGTCCCTGTCCGCATTGATAAGCGATGTATTGATCTGATACAGCTTATCATAGTACAGAGCCTCATCACTGCTGCTGATGTTCTCCATCCTGCCTGAGAAAAAAACGATACTTGCGATCAATGCTATCACCAGCGGCACAATGATCGTAAGCAATGCAGTACGCATACTTCTCTTCATTCTCTTCATTTTCATGGAATATAACCCTCCGTTTGTAGTTTAACCCCTAGAGTCAATGATACCACAATTCATACTTCTGTGCTATAATATTCGCTATGTACTCATATGATTTTCGTGTCGGATTCAGTCAGTCCGACGACAGCAGATTAATGACTGTTCCCGCAATAATAGACATGTTCCAGGATTGCTCCTGCTTCCACTCGGACGACCTGGGTGTGGGATTTGATTACCTGATCCCCATAGAGATGGTGTGGATCATCAATTACTGGGAAGTGGAGATAATAAGACGCCCCAAATACGGCGAACGCCTCTTAGTCGGTACCTTTCCCTATGATTTCAAGGGTTTCTTCGGCTACAGAAATTTCTGTCTGCAGGAGATAAATGATGACGGTACCCCGGGAGAAGCTATAGTCAAGGCCAACTCTCTGTGGCTTCTGATGGACTGGGCCAATATGCGTCCGGCCAAAGTCACCGACAAGATGAAGACCGCCTATGTACTCGAGGAAAAACTTGACATGACTTACTCTCCCCGCAAGATCACGGTTCCGGATGTCCCGGCCGAACAGTTGGAGAGGGTCACAGTCGGCAGGCATCACCTTGACGGCAACGGACACGTCAATAACGGTCAGTATATCAAGATAGCCATGGGCTCCCTTACAAGTAAGGATGACTATAAGAGACTTCGTGTCGAATACAGGGAACAGGCGCACTTAGGCGATATCATTCAGCCGATGCTCTACCGTGACGGTGACACAAGTGTCATAGTGCTTACGGGCGAAACCGGCAATATTTATACCATAGTTGAACTGACAAGTTAGT
>CAMNDJ010000116.1 GCA_946535225.1 uncultured Lachnospiraceae bacterium | reverse complement strand
TTCCCGGCTTCTTCTGTAAGACTTATGACTTCTTCATCCGTCAGTTCGATCTTTAATGCATCTGCCAGTTTCTCCACGTAAGACGGCTTTGTAATGCCGACTATCGGCACAGCCCCCTTCGCTATAGCCCAAAGAATAGGGATCTGCGACCTGTCGATACCATATTTATCGGCAATCTCCTTCATCATATTGAGAAGCCCTTCTATCTTCCTGAATTTGCTCTTGGGAAAGGCGAAGTTCCTCATCGAAAATGTCGGGAAATGATCCTTCGCGTTATATCTTCCCGCAAGCGCACCTTGTTCAAGAACCATATAAGCATAATATGTGATTCCCTTTTGCTTGCAGTAGTCGATGATCGGCTGTTGATCGCTGCGCAAAAGGCTGAAATGATTCTGCACAGCGCCAAGATTCAGTCCGTGCTGTCCAAGAAATTCTTCAGCGTCTTTTATGTCCTTCATCGAGACATTAGATATGCCGATGGATCGTATCCTGCCGTCCTTCATAAGCGGTACTGCTTCATTCAGATTCAGAAGAAGATTATTCGGCTTATGTATCCAGAATAGATCCGCTGACTTAAGTCCGAGCCGCTCCATACTCTCGTTAAAGGAGTTCTCGAGATCTTCGCTTTTAAACTTCTTGTTCGGAAAATACTTTGTGGAAATGAAGATATCATTTGCGCCTTTGATAAAGCTTCCGAGCAGTCTCTCGCACGAGCCCATACCGTAAACGGCAGCGGTATCCACTTTTGTAAAGCCGAGACTCACAGCCTTCTCGAAAGCGTCCTTCAAGATCTGTTCATCATATCCTTGCCCGAAGATCATCTTGGAGCCGTTATATCCCGAGCCCCAGGCCCATGTTCCGATCATCACATCCATGGTGTTACCTCCCAAGATTTTATAGCGGATTTCTTTTAATACAAATATGCACCTATATTCTCATGCCTTGCATTGACTTATGTTAATTTACGAGGTAGTTTTTTCTTCATCATTTCAAACGGGACTGAGATTATGGTGGAGATTATGGTAATGGTTATCCCGCCTGTGAATATGAGCAATGGTGAACCGGTCTTCTTAACTCCGGCAAGGATACCGATCGCTACAGAATATGCGATAATGAGCCACTGGATTATATAGATCGTATTAAGGTTAATACTGCAATATCTGATCAGTCTTCCCGTCCGGGTATCTTCCGCCTTCCCAAAAAGAAGGTATCCGACTGCAAGGGCTGCCATTATGACGGGTGTTATCCAGAGTGTTGATATCATGTTCTGATGATAATATGAATCATCGCATAAAGAGTAAATCAGCCGGATATCATACCCTGCGTAAATGAGTCCTGAATTGAGTGCCGTAAAGAAAACAGCGGAATAAAACAAAATTATTTTGTAGGCTTTAGCTTTGTCCCTGCACTTCATCAGGTATTCTCCGAATATGATCCCGAGCGCAGGGTAGACCAGCCACAAAGCGAGAGGAAATGAAGTCCATTTGCCTGTAGGCACGATGAGACCCATAAGGTTCTGAATCACTCCCGGTTCCATATATATCCCGGCAAAAAAGATTCCAAATGATTGCATAAGGAATGCTAATACGCATATATGCCATGAAGATAACTTGAGTTTTCTCATCAGTCCAATGGAGAGAAAGGCCATTCCGGCAAAAGGAAGAATATCAACGCATAGAAATCCTCCGATGATATCAATACCGGAATCTATTCCCATCGCCATCCCGATAAGCTGAGGCAGTGTCTGTCTTACAAAGTTAAGAGAATAACCTGCAAGAAGGAGTCCGGTTCCACGCCGAATAAAGTCTTTCGTAGTGCTTCTTGAGGTATATACCATTCCAATCCCCATCGAAAACATAAAAACCGGCGCAGCAAGAGGTCCGCCTATGAATTCCATCATATTACGGAAGACAGAGTCCGGAAGCTCTCTTTTATAATCAAAAGCGCCAAACTGCTCATAGAAGTGGATACTGATCATGAACGGGATGGCAAGAAACTTAACGAGATCAACCTCAAACTGTCTTCCTTTGTTTGTATAAGAATTCATAATCTCTCTTCTCGAACAATGGTTCAAAAACGACTCAACCGACACAAACAAAGTAGCACAATGGATTTGCCAAACCAATGATTTTGAATCAACCGAAATCGAAATCGTATTTCGGTCGCTAATAAATCAAAATCGTTGTACACACAGGCTGTATATGTTAGTTTAATCACATATAACAAGTCGCTTTTGACTTGCCAAATGACATGCCGGAGATATGAAATGCAGGTAAAGAAAGAAGATATCAGGAACAATATCCTCGTTGTAGCTGAGAGTTTATTCATCAGGAGAGGATATGAAAAAACATCTCTTGAGATGATCGCCGGCAAATGTAATATCAGCAAGAGTAACATCTATCGTTACTTCAGCTCCAAGGAAGAGATCTATGAGACGATCGTCGGTCCTGCAAGAGAAGCGATAATCGGGAATGCGCCGTTCTTTTTTTCTCAGGAGTTCATAAATAAGAGCACAAGCGATAAGTGCAGGGAACTCCCTCTGATGCTCGCCGGATTGTTGAGCAATTATCATTCCGCCATCCTGATCATGCTCAGATCAGAAGGCGGAAAAGACCGCGTGATGATTGAAAAAAAGATAACTGACATGTTTATCAGTTCATGCCCCCTAGAGATGTCAGGTTCAAAGGAAATAATATCCAGGTTGCTGATTTTCTCCATTACAGATATTCTTCTGAAGTATTCTGACGAAGAAGACCTGCTGAGAGAATTGCGTCCTCTTATCTGCTATCACTATCTGGGACTTGATGGTCTGAAGGAATGCGGAACTGACGTATGAAGGGTATATTCAAGACCCTGATATCTTTCGGAAAGATATCGGACTTACCACTCTATTCTCTGGACTATGCCGCAGATTATCAGCTGGAGCGCCTTCTCGCGATGGGTGCAGGAAGCGACGTCCAATTTGCCGAAAATGTCTGTATGATACTGCTTGGTGGTCTCCCTGTTAAGATAAGACCTGAAGGAGCATGCAGTACATTTGTTGCAGCTACTCCTGAGTGCGACAGGCTTTTTGCCAGAAATTTCGACTATAAGACCGGCATGGCAATGCTGGTTAAGGCTGCCCCGAAGAACGGATACAGATCTCTGGCCTTATCTAATCTGGGTCATATCGGATTCGACAGAAACAACCTTCCGGAAAAGAACCTGATAAGCCGGTTTAGAACTCTGGCATCGGTCTATAGTCCTCTCGACGGCATAAATGAGAAAGGGTTTGCGGTAGCAGTAAACACCGCAGTCGAACAGATAGCACATCAGGATACCGGCAAGACAAAGGTCATGACGACGTTAGCTATCAGAATGCTTTTGGATAAAGCTGCCGACGTGGAAGAGGGTATAAATATCCTTAAGAATGTTGATATGAATTCGAGCGGCAAGATCGGATATCATTTCCAGATGGCTGACCAGAAAGGTGATTCGGCTATTATCGAATACATTGATAACAAGATGGTCGTCATCCGGAAAGAGAGGGCTGATACAGTTTTTTGTCTGACCAATTTTACGCTCTCGACAAATGATAAGAACGGCACGGGCAAAGAACGTTTTGAGATTATAGAGAACAGCCTAAAAGAGAGTAATGCGACCATAAGCGAGAAGAAGGCCATGAACATTCTTGATGAAGCCCGGATGGATGGTCACAGATATTACGAGCCGGGACACATGTATTATGACAGCAAGACTCAATGGTCCGTTATTTATAATCTTTCGAAGTGCACGGCAACCATATCAGTTGATTCGGATTTCAGCAG
>CAMNDJ010000115.1 GCA_946535225.1 uncultured Lachnospiraceae bacterium | reverse complement strand
GGAAAGACATATCTGATTCGAGAAAGCTTTGGATATGAGTTTACATTTCAGCATAGCATAATTTAGACAGTTTGGTATGGATAGTGCGAGTGCTTGGCGTGAGAATACGCCAGACGCTCGCATTTTTTATGTTATAATAGATATGCTTCGGAGGTATGTAACGATGAAAGAACAAGATATGCGGGCAGTGGAATCGCTCTGCAGATGTGGGATGAGCCTGGAGGGAGTGATAGGCAGTTTTCCATCTTTTCCCAAGGAGGAGATAGAGGCTGTATATAACAGCGTCAATAAGATAAAGCCCGATATCGGTGATGGCGTTGGCTTGAGTATCAATTGTTCGTGAGGAAAATGGCTGGGAAATAGATAAACCGGACGATTGTTTTGATAAAAGGAGGAAGTGGGGAAAGTTATGAATGAGATCGAGGTAAAAGAGATTCAAGAGCAAGGCAGAGATGGTATGCACCGCTTTTTGTAGTTTCAATTAGACAGATTATAAAGGGATGACTGACCCGGCGGACTGACACAATAGTAAAGAAAATTGAAAAAGAATTTATGAAATCACAAATTAAATCCTGTAATAAGCGCATGTTAAAAACCATATTGGCGGTGATCATTGTCTCTGCCTGCTTTTTATCCTCATGCAGTACATCGGAAACCACAATGGAATATACAACAAATAATTGGATCGATTCCATTACCGACGAGAATGGGGTATATATCGGGCAGGATAAGGAAGTGGTCGGATACTATAAGCGTATCGGTATTGTTAAGATCGGCGAAACATATGAAGATATGCTGGAATTACACGATATAGAAAAGCAGGGATATCTTGTTGCCAATGATGACGGTACAGCATTCTTTGAACTTGATGGTAAGAAAACGGAATTTGTATTTGACAAAGCGTATTTCTATCTGAGCGATGATGCGAAAAAGACCAATGGATTTCACTATACATGTATAAACGGAAGGCTTATCATCAATGACGGAACAACGATAACACAGTATTTAAGGCTTACGGATGAAGAACTATCATCCTATCTGAAGAGCAACGAAACAGGAACAGTGCAATAACTTACAGGTGGAAATGCCGCCGTTTATGATACTTTATAAGATGCCGCATGCTCTTCTGCTGTTGACGAGGTGATTGATAGATGATCAAGGTGGCTTTTTCGTGCGCAAAAGAGAAGATTTTTGCGATGAAGGAGTTTGCCCGTATATGCGGGAAATGTCAGTGGTATGAAACTCTTTGGCTTCGAAATTAAGAAGATTACCTCGCTACAGGAAAGGATCGCAGGGCTTAAGAGAATGCTTTGTTAAGACCTTGTTACTGCTCCCATAGCCTTAAGCTGTTGTTTACGCTCATACATCATCTGATCGGCTCTTTCGAATACATCATGTACAAGCTTATCATCCGGTGTCAGTGTAGAATAACCTATCGAAACAACCACTTCATTTCCGGTGATATTTTCTTCAACCTCGCGGTTGATCGCATCTAAGACTTCATGCATTGAATCATAACCCCTTTCCTGGAGGATGACTGCGAATTCATCACCGCCTATCCTGTAGACGGCGCCGTGATTGAAGTGTGCACAGATCAAAGCGCTGGCATCTTTAATGAGTTTATCTCCGGCAGCATGTCCGAGCGTATCATTGACATGCTTAAGGCCGTTGATATCGCATACGACTACAGCCAGTTTCTCGATACTGTTATCTTTGATCATCTGATCAAGATAAGCTTCTGCATCAGAGTAGGCGTGTTTGTTCCTTATACCTGTCAGTGAGTCTGTATTGGCCATATCACGGAAGGTTCTCGTGTTTTCCCTCTCGGCTTCCAGATTATTGTAGGACATGGCCCTGAACATAAAGAACAGGATCAGGAAGAAGGCAACAGAGAAGAGCAGTGTGAATACTATCTGCCTGTAACTTAAGGACATGCTTTCTTCGCTGATGCCACGGATCCTGTCCTGTATCACGCTCTCGCGTATAAGTACGACCATCATCCAGTCTGTATTCTCTACCGGGACATAGCATAAGGTCTCGGGAGCGCCATCTGCAGTAAAGGATATGGTTCCTTCTACGGCATTCGCAAAATTTTCACGATTCAGATCCCATTCATCTTCGGGAATGATCGTCTTGATCATGTCAAAAATATTGTACTTGGATATATAGGGCCCCAACTCCGTGCCCGAGAGATTCTCGCCGTTCTTGCTGTACAGACCGAAATAGGTCCTTCCCTCATCGTCAAAAGCAAGGAGATCCACGATCTCCTTTATATCGATCTGGACAAAACCGGCTTTGTATTGCTTGCCTGCGATCTTAAGATCGGGCGTGGGAGCGGCCAGACACAATTGCTTGGAAGAACCGTAAATAGAAACGGTACTGACACTTCTGTCAGTCATCTCTTCATCAGAAAGAAAAGGATGTCTGCTGCCGCCGGTATAGGTCGTGTATTGTGTATGGACTATATTATCTTCATCTACAAGCGCAAATCGGTTAAGGGACAGTAGGGATTTGACGTTGCCTATCGTATCACGCAATTCCTCATTGGTCTTTATTCCCTGGTCATTGATGTATTCAACGGCCTTCTCCATATGATAAAAATTATTGTCGATCAGGTTAGTGATGGTTTTGGAACGGCGGTCCGCCATGGCTTCAAGATAGAATGAGCTGACTTCGGAAACGGCTTCATCGGTTGTCGTGATCACCTGCATTGATGAAACTATGGTATTGATAGTGACCATCACCATCAACAGTATACCGCCTATGATAGCTGTAAGTATGATTGTTTTTCTTGTGATCTGTGTCTTCATCATTCGTCACCATACAGCAGCGAAAGCATCATGGCTGCGTCCTCTTGATATATTACTGTTGTGATCTCGTCGGTTTTTTCCTTATAGAGCGGTCCCGGTTTGTTGCCGTCAGCGATCATTACCGCGATCTGAAGGGTATCGAATCCGATCGAATAACAGTCCTGAACTCCGAGACAGTAGATGACTCCGTCCTTGAGATAATGCAGAGCTTCCTGATCATGGTCCATGCCGACTATGACTGCGTCGCTTCCCTTCTCGGTTATGGCTCTGGCGGCACCGACGGGATTACTCATATTGCAGCAGATTATGCCGTCAAGATCGGGATGATCCTTAAGTATATTAAGTGTAAGATCATATGCCAGATCAACTGAGTCCATATCGTATTCAGTTGCGACTATTTCCATATTTCCGTATTTGGCGATGGTATCTTTAGCGCCTCTTGCTCTGTCTTCATGGCATGGAGCACCGACGCTTCCGACAAGGATGGCAACCTTACCTTTGTAATCAAGTTTCTTACATAAGGCTTCGGTTAGGTCCGCACCGTCTTGGTAATTATGTGTATTGCCTACGTAAGCGATCCTTTTGCAACCGGGAGCGGCATCTGAACTTGAAAAAGTCATGATCTTAACTCCGTCATCCACCAGTTCGTCCAGAAGGGGAGAAATGATCGCCTCGTCGGCGACATCGACGCCGATCACGTCATACCCGCCGTCTTTGGCCGCAAGCAGTCGCCTGGTCTGATCATTGGCTGATGCCGATTCCGGAGCCATATATTCATATGTGATCTCTATGCCCTTATCAAGATACTGTCTCTGAGCATCTTCCATTCCCAGAGCTACAGCATCCCACCAGGGGTGAACGGTCTTGTATGTAAAGTAGAAATTGTAATGATCTTTCTTAGGCTCATAAGGGGCAAGATCGTGATCAAAGTCCACGGCACCGTGCGCGGAATTGCCTGCTTCGGTGCCGGAGGATATACCTGTAGTATCCGTCATAACATTGCCTGTCGGATCCTGTGATGTAGAAGCTGCAGAACAGGAAGATAAGGCGAAGGCTGA
>CAMNDJ010000114.1 GCA_946535225.1 uncultured Lachnospiraceae bacterium | reverse complement strand
GTGTTTATGCATGTTGGTCGAGTTGCTCTTTTTTTGTGAAAAACTCTGTGATATATATGACTCAGGAAGGAGATATAAGAGCATGACAAAAGCGATCACAGTTAATAACCTGACAAAAAAATATGACGATTTCACGGCAGTGGATAACATATCATTTGATGTGGAAGAAGGAGAGCTCTTTGCTTTCCTCGGTGAGAACGGAGCCGGCAAATCAACGACCATCAATATCCTCTGCACGATCCTTGGCAAGAGCGCCGGTGATGTAAGGGTGTTCGGCAGGGAGCTTTCCAAAGAGGACGACGAGATAAGGAAGCTGATCGGCATCGTTTTTCAGAATTCGGTTCTCGATAAGAAGCTTACGGTAGGTGAGAACCTGATGACCAGAGGTGCCTATTACGGACTAAGCAGAGCGCAGATCAAGGCCCGCCTTGAGCCGTATATGGAGGATTTCGAGATAGGAGAGATCTGGAACAGAAAGTATGAGAAGCTCTCCGGCGGACAGAGAAGGCGTGTGGATATCGTAAGAGCTCTGATCAACGATCCGAAGATCCTCTTCTTGGATGAGCCTACAACGGGGCTTGATCCTAAGTCGCGCAAGATAGTGTGGGATCATATTAAGAAGCTTAAAAAAGAGAAGCAACTGACTATATTCTTAACCACACATTATATGGAAGAGACAGCGGACGCCGATGAAGTCAAGATCTTAGAACACGGCAGGATCATAGCATCAGGGACACCGGCTGAGCTTAAGAGCAGATATGCTTCTTCAAGGCTTGTATGGTATACAGATAAAAGCAAGAGTTCTGAGGATATCATAAGCGGTTATGACTACAGCTATGATGCGGATCATTACAATATAAAGTTCAAGGGATCCGTAACGGATCTTCTATATAAAAACAGCAGACTGATCACGGATTATGAAGTGATCAAAGGTTCAATGGATGATGTATTTCTTAATCTTACAGGAAGGGAGATGGAAGCATGAAGATGTATATGGGACTGACAAGAAGGAATCTGCTGGTATATTTTAAGGATAAGCAGTCGATAGTATTCTCACTGTTAACATCCATGATAGTATTTGCGCTGTATATGCTCTTCCTTAAGAGTACGTTCGTAAGCGCCATAGATGATGTAGTGAGCGGGGTACCGCTATTAAAGGAAAAAATAGATGCAGCGGATCTTGAAATGCTTTCGAGTATCATATTGCTCGCCGGCATCGTGGGTTCTGCAATGATCACGGTTCCCTATAACTGCTTACAGATCGTGGTAAATGACAAGGAAAATAACGTGGACAGGGACATCCTGGCAACACCTGTTAAGAGATGGCAGATAGTATTATCATACTTCTCGGCTTCAGGCTTAAGTGCGATCATAATGAACGGGATCATTCTCACTACAGGTCTTGTAATACTTTCGATAAACGGCGATCTGCATATGGGCGCATCGGATCTTGCTCTGGTATATACGGTGGTCGCCTTAGGCTGCCTGTCATCAACGGCTTTGTTTATGATGATAGTCCCGTTTTTTAAGACATCATCCGCCTGCGGAGCCTTCTTCGGAATACTCTCTGCGGTATCCGGATTTGTCATCGGAGCATATATTCCGATCTCACAGTTCTCTGACAGAGTACAGACCGTATGCAATATCTTCCCGGCCAGCCACATAACGATATTGCTTAGAAGCGCATTGTTAAACGGAGTACTTAAAAATATCGATAACAGCATAGGCGGTGTCGATAACGGGGGATTTGTAAGTGCGATAAAAGAGATATTCACTGTCAGAGCTTCAATGTTCGGCAGGACGCTTGAGGCAGGTGAGATGAGCATATACATAATAATCGTATTTGCAGTAAGTCTCATCACGATGATGGTATTATATTCGAAGAGGTATAAAAAATAGATCAAAGAAAATCAAAGAAACGGAGCCGATCGAAAAGACCGGCTCCTGCTGTATTGATCTAAGTTTCTGTTATAAAAAGCATTAATCTTCAAGGATCTGTCTTAATGACTTCTCCACATCCTTCGTCACATCCTTCATAACTCCCACGGAAGCAGTTGCTTCTTCTGATGAAGCCACGAGATGAGTCGCACGATCATTGACTCTCTCCACGATCTCACTGAGTCTCTCGGATTCTTCTATAAGATGGCCGACAGTCTCCTTGATATCCATGTTGTTCTTGTTACTGTCATCAGCGGTAGACTTGGAATCATCGGCAAGTTTCTTGATCTCTTCTGCAACAACAGCGAAGCCCTTACCTGCTTCACCGGCTCTGGCTGCTTCTATAGAAGCATTGAGGGCAAGAAGATTGGTCTGAGATGATATTGCGATGACATCGGTATTGTTAGCTTCTAACTTGCTTAAATATCCCTCGATCTCACTGAGCACATTCTTCATGTTGGTCGCGAAGTGTTCCACTTCGGCCATATCGTCAGAGATTCCGGCTGTTTGAGTAGTATTGTCACTGCTTGCGGTCTCGATCTGCTCGATGGAACCTGAAAGATACTGGAAGTTCTGACTGATCTCATCTGCCAGAGACATCTTCTTCTCTCTCATCTCATCCTGAGTCTTCTGGATCTCCTCCGTCAGAGAAATAGCCTTATCCTTCTCTTCGTATGCACGGTCTTTGATAAAGTGCACACAGTTGTGGATATGATTGAAACCATTGAAGATTGCTACTGCCATATCATGGCATGAATTGTATCCGCAGCAGCCACAGTCTATATGTCTCTTTTCCGGTGTGTCCTTTTTGAGCTGATTATAGATCGCATCAAGTTCACGCTCATTCGGTATCTTGTATGAACACTGAGCACTCCTGTCGGTATACTTCCTTAAGAAGTCGTTTAAGTTAAGATCGGCGAACTGTTTGTTAAGAGCTTCCAGCCTCTTCTCGGGTGTTAAATTTCTGCCCCAAGCAGACTTCTTGGATTCGTTCTTGCTGTCCTTCTTGATCTTCTGGATAGTCATGAACACATCCTCTGACATCGTAGCTCTGGCTTCTGTTCCCGGTCCGTACAGACAACCGTTGGTACAGTTGAGTGCATCGACAAAGAGGTATTGACTCTTGCCGCACTTGAGCATCTCCTTATTGCGTCTGAGATACTCATACATATGGTGTTCGCCTTCCATCTGGCGTACAAGTGCGTCTTCGCCAAGAAGCCAGTATACATTCTCTTTTAATCCGCCTGGCATAGGATAGATCGAACCGAGACCGTACTCTATCTCATCCGTGTAAGGAGTATATCCGCTTACTGGATGTTCCTTAAGATACTGAACCAGATGAGAGAAAGTCAGATTATATGATACATATCCCTTGTTGTTGGGATCGTCGATCTCATTCTTTTTGGCGATACATGGACTGATAAAAGCGAGCTTATCGCTTACTTTCAGATATTTATTGACATATATTGCCGCACACATCATCGGAGACTGTACCGGCATGAGCTTAGGGATCAGTTCTGAAGCATATCTCTCAATATAACCGACTACTGCGGGACAGGGCTGGGATATACCGCCGAAGAATTTGTTCTCTGTAATATATTTGATATAGCCCCATGTAGTGATATCGGCACCGAAAGAAACGCTGATGAATCTGTTAACACCGGCTTTCTTAAGCATACCGAGATACTTCTCGTAATCATTGGGATAGTTAGCAAGAAATGCAGGCGCGATGAGAACGGATATCTTCTGTCCTTTCTTAAGATCTTCAAAGAATTGTTCTACATCATCTATATATTCTCTGGCACCATGTTCACATACATCCAGACATGCGCCACAGGCTATACATCTGTCGGGATCGACATCTATGACGTTGCCTCTGCCTCTTTCCACGGCAATATTGGCACCCATGCTGCTGCATGCTCTGATACATTTGTTACATCCGATACAGTTATCATTTGTTCTGACTAATCCCATAAAA
>CAMNDJ010000113.1 GCA_946535225.1 uncultured Lachnospiraceae bacterium | reverse complement strand
TATGGTTAATATATTTGAAGTAGAAGAGACAAATAAAATGATCGAGCAGGAGAATCTCGATGTGAGAACGATCACATTGGGAATAAGCCTGCACGACTGTATAGCGGAAGATACAGATAAGCTCTGCGACAATATCTATAACAAGATCACAACGGTTGCCAAGGATCTGGTCAAGACCGGCGAAGAGATATCGTTGGAACTCGGAGTTCCCATCGTAAATAAGAGGATATCCGTGACGCCTATAGGTCTTATAGGTGCAGCTGCCTGTAAGTCCGAAGATGATTTCGTGAAGATCGCCGTTACACTGGATAAGGCGGCCAAGGCAGTCGGCGTCAATTTTATCGGTGGTTACACAGCACTGGCAGCAAAGGGAATGACCAAAGCCGAAGAGATGCTCATAAGATCTATCCCCAAGGCGCTGTCAAATACTGAGCGTATCATGAGCTCGGTGGTACTCGGATCCACCCGTACCGGACTTAATATGGACGGTGTGAGACTGATGGGAGAGATCATAAAAAAGACTGCAGAGGCTACAAAAGATGCTGATTCGATCGGCTGTACCAAACTTGTGGTACTGTGCAATGCCCCGGATGACAATCCGTTCATGGCAGGCGCATTCCACGGTGTGACCGAGACGGATTCGATAATCAATGTCGGTGTCAGCGGACCGGGTGTTGTCAAGCATGTGCTTCAGAGTGTGAGAGGTGAATCTTTCGAGGTTCTCTGCGAGACGATCAAAAAGACTGCGTTCAAGGTCACTCGTGTCGGACAATTAGTCGCCAAGGAAGCGAGCAAGAGGCTCGGCATTCCTTTCGGTATCGTGGATCTGTCCCTTGCACCGACTCCGGCGATAGGCGACAGTGTGGCAGATATCCTCTGTGAGATGGGACTTGAGCAGACCGGAGCACCGGGAACCACGGCAGCACTTGCACTTCTTAACGATCAGGTCAAGAAGGGAGGCGTGATGGCTTCGTCCTATGTAGGCGGTCTGTCAGGAGCGTTCATTCCGGTCAGTGAGGATCAGGGCATGATAGATGCGGTCGAAGCGGGAGCGCTCACCATAGAGAAACTTGAAGCGATGACCTGTGTCTGCTCAGTCGGACTCGATATGATAGCCATACCCGGAGATACTCCGGATACTACGATATCAGGTATAATAGCAGATGAACTGGCTATAGGGATGATCAATCAGAAGACGACGGCTGTCCGTATAATCCCCGTTATCGGCAAGGGAGTCGGAGACAATGTGGAATTCGGCGGTTTGTTGGGGCATGCGCCGATAATGCCGGTCAATAAGTTCGGTTGTGCGGATTTCGTAAACAGAGGCGGTCGTATTCCGGCGCCGATCCATTCGTTTAAGAACTGATACGGATCACCGCAGTTTTGCCAATGAAGAAGACAGTTTTGGCAATCAATGAGATATCTTAAAAGTGTTAGAATAAACACAAAAAGTATGAACGGAGGTTACAGCCATGGGAGATTATATCGATAAGATCAAGGAAAGAGCCAGAAGTGACATCAAGACCATCGTGCTTCCTGAGACAACGGATAAGAGGACGCTTATCGCTGCTTCTCACATCTTACAGGAGGGTATTGCCGATCTGATCTTAGTCGGCAATGAAGAGAAGATATTAGACGGTGCAGGATGGCTCGATATCGAACTGGACGGTGCGAAGATCATAGACCCTCATAACACTGAGAAGTTGGATGAATATGCCGATCTTCTGTATGAGGTGCGTAAGTCCAAGGGTATGACTCCGGAAAAAGCGCGCGAGACTCTGCTATCCGATTATCTGACATTCGGCGTTATGATGGTCAAGGCAAATGATGCCGATGGAATGGTGGCAGGAGCCTGCCATGCGACGGCTGATACATTAAGACCTGCGCTTCAGATACTCAAGACGGCACCGGGTACCAAACTTGTGAGCGGCTTCTTCATAATGGATGTTCCGGATTGCGATATGGGTTATAACGGCACGTTCCTCTTCGCCGATTGCGGACTTAATCAGGATCCGGGTCCCGAAGAACTTGCGGCGATAGCCGATTCATCAGCCAAGTCGTTTAAGAATCTCGTGGGAGCCAAGCCCATAATCGCCATGCTTTCACATTCTACCAAGGGCAGTGCGAAGCATCCTCTGGTAGACAAGATGGTAGAAGCTACGCGTATAGCACATGAGCAGTATCCGAATCTTGTCATAGACGGAGAGCTTCAGACTGATGCGGCCATAGTTCCATCGGTCGCCAAGGCCAAGGCTCCTGGTTCTGAGATAGGCGGTAAGGCCAATGTCCTTATCTTCCCCAATCTCGATGCGGGCAATATCGGATATAAACTGGTACAGAGACTGGGCAAGGCGGAAGCCTACGGTCCGATGCTTCAGGGACTGGCCAAGCCCGTTAATGACCTTTCGAGAGGATGTACATGGGAAGACGTTGTGGGTGTCGTAGCCCTTACGGCAGTTCAGGCTCAGTTAGTATGATCGCTGTCCGAGACAGGCGATATAAGTAATGTATAAAGGCAGATCTTAAGCTGTCAGCTTAATAAGGAGAGAAAAATGGAACATGTAACATACAGCCCCAAGGGAGTCTGTTCTGTACAGATAGATTTTGATCTGGACGCTGATAAGAAGCTTCATGACTTAAAGTTCACCGGCGGCTGCAACGGCAACCTCAAGGCGATAGGAAGACTTGTGGAAGGCAAGGATGCATCGGAGATAGCAGACATACTGCGAGGCAATCTGTGCGGTATGCGTCCTACATCCTGCGCAGACCAGCTGTCCAAGGCGATAGATGAAGCTCTTGCAGGCGCATAGATCCAACAGATTTGGTTATGATCGACCCGTACGCCGTGTTCATGATGAGCGGCGTGGAGGAATGATATGAAAGTAACGGGTATAATCGCGGAATACAATCCGTTTCACAACGGGCATAAGTATCAGATCGATGAACTGCGTAAGCAGGGCAGCGATCTGATCATTGCGGTCATCAGCGGCGATTTTACCCAGCGGGGTGAGCCTGCGATAATCGACAAATATGCAAGAGCCGAGATGGCGCTTAAAGGCGGAGCAGATCTGGTGCTTGAACTGCCTGTTGTCTATGCTGTTTCGGATGCTAAGAGGTTTGCCGAAGGCGGAGTATCACTCTTAAGCAACCTTGGTGTGGTTGATGAGCTCGCTTTCGGAGTCGAAGAAGGCAGCGAGGAGACGGTACTTAAACTCGCTGAATTTTTATCGGATCCGCCCGCATTGTATGATGATACTCTCGACAGATTTCTTAAACAGGGATATTCGTTTCCTTTAGCAAGGGCAAAAGCGCTCGAACTGTTCTTTGACAAGGCGTCGCTTGATTGCCTTAACGGACCGAACACCATACTCGGTATAGAGTACTGCAAGGCGCTGCGCAAATACGGTTCCAGGATGCTCCCCAGGGCAGTGACAAGAAAGGGAGCTGACTACAGCGAGACCGAACTCGATATAGACGGTATGAGTTCGGCAAGTGCCATCAGGCTGTTATTAAGGGAAACTTTTGCGGAAGACATACTTCTTAAACATATGCCGTCTTCAAGCGTAGAGATACTTGCAAGATCCAAATTCATGTATCAGGAGGATTTCAGCGCCTACCTGCATTACAGGCTCTTAAGTGAGGATGACTTAAGCGGATTTACGGATGTTACGGGCCCGTTTGCCGGAAGAGTCAATTCTTGCCTGGGGCAGTTTAAGGATTTCGATCAGTTTATAGATACGGTAAAGAGCAAGAATATCACGCGTACAGGTGTCAACAGGCTGCTTGCGCATATAATGCTCGGTTTGCGCACGACTCCTCCGGTGACTGTACCTTATGCGAGAGTTCTGGGATTTAAGAAGAATTCGGAGCTTCTCTTAGGAGAGATCAAACGCAGCAGTCGCATACCGCTCATCACAAAACTTGCGGATGCACAGATGCATTCATGTCTTGAGACCGATATTAAGACAGCACATATATATGAAGGCGCCGTGACGGACAAATACCGTACATCACTGCGAAATGAGTTCGAAAG
>CAMNDJ010000112.1 GCA_946535225.1 uncultured Lachnospiraceae bacterium | reverse complement strand
CAGCCGCCTAAGACATGGATGTCGTAGGTCTGTTTGAAAGTACATGGATGTACTTTCAGACCTGTTTCAGGCCACGCTTCGGCTCGGACGCGCCACCGGCGCCTCCTCTCGTCGCTTCGCTCCTCGGCCTCGCCGTTCGACTCCCGTCTGCTAAATAAAAAGCCCGCGAAATGGCATTTTTGCCACTTCGCGGGCTTTATGGACCAGACGGGAGTCGAACCCGTGTCCGAAATCGTTTCCACCGTACTTCTACAAGCTTAGCTTACCGGGATTTATTCCCTCCTGTGACCGGTGATAAGCGCCCTGTCACATTCGGTAGCTTCATGATACGTCCATATGCTCAAAGCTTTGCATATGCCGTTTCTCACATGGATGATACTCCTTGTCTTAAGTGTGAGTGCCTAAGGGGAGCAGCTGCGATTAGGCAGCGATTGCTAAATTTCTGTTAGCGTTTAATTTTAGTTTTTGCGATTAACGTGTCGCAACGGCTTGCTTCTCCGACTTCCACAACCCCGTCGAAACCATTACTGGCCCAGGATGAAGTAAAACCACTCGCCTCGGGCCATTGGACCCTTCGGCGGGTTTTACTAACATCCCTACCGTTTGCACCTTGTGCAAACGGACGGATGCTTTTATCTGAGATTCCTGACTTTAAAATCTCTCTCTGCTTCTCTCATTATATCACGTTTTGCGATATCCTGTCTCTTATCGTAGAGTTTTTTACCACGACAAAGTCCGATCTCAAGCTTGGCCTTTCCGTCACTGAAATATACCTGAAGCGGAACCAGAGTATAACCCTTCTCCTTAACCTTGCCAAGCAGCTTACGGATCTCGCTCTTATGCATGAGCAGCTTCTTGGGGCGCTCAGGATCCTTATTGAAGATATTACCCTTCTCATAAGGGCTCACATGCATCCCGTAGACCCAGACCTCTTCGTTTTCTATACGGACGAATGCTTCTTTGATGCTGCAATGTCCCATACGTATGGACTTGACCTCAGTTCCGTGAAGAACAAGTCCTGTCTCGTATTTCTCATCCACGAAATAGTCATGATATGCTTTTTTGTTGTTTGCTATGAGTTTGATCTTATCAGACATATTCATCGCCTTCAACCAGACTGAAATCTATCGTTCTTAGGGACATATCGACACTATCCACTCTTATCTTAACATCCTGTCCGAGCATGAATCTTCTTCCGTGAGCCGTTCCCCTCATCTCATAGGCCGCCTCATCATATACATATGTATCACCGGGCAGTTTCGTGATATGCACAAGACCCTCTACGGTATTGGACAGTTCCACATATATACCCCATTCGGTGATCCCCGAGATAACGCCTGTATACTCTTCTCCTATGCGCTCGGACATATACTGAGCCTTCTTGAGTTTAACAGTCTCTCTCTCGGCTTCTTCCGCTCTTCTTTCAAGCTTTGATGACTTATCTGACACAAGTGTCAGGATTCCGCCGTAATGCTCTATGCGCTTCTCATTCATCCTGCCCGCAAGCTGTTCCTTTATGATGCGGTGTATCTGAAGATCCGGATATCTTCTTATCGGAGACGTGAAATGGCAATAGTATTTGCATGCCAGTCCGAAATGTCCCGTGCAGTCGATCGTGTATTTCGCCTGTTTCATACTCCGAAGAGCCATCCTGCTTATCAGGGCTTCCGCAGGTGTATCTTCAACCTCCGCAAGAAGCTTCTGTATCTCCTTGGGATGGATCTTCTCATGATCGCCCTTTAAATGATAGCCGTGATTATTGATAAATGCCGCGAGTTTCTCGATCTTCTCAGGATCCGGATTGTCATGCGTTCTGTATACGAACGGGATCTCCAAGAAGAAATAGTGTGATGCCACGGTCTCATTGGCCATCAGCATGAAATCCTCTATGAGCTTTGTTGCTGCATTACGTTCATATGGTCTGATGTCCGTGGGACGTCCGTCCTTATCAAGGATGATCTTGCTCTCTTCAAAGTCAAAGTCTATAGAGCCGCGCTTTCTTCGCTGTTCCCTTATGATCTTAGACAATTCATACATAAGGTCCAGCATGGCGACAGTATCCTCATACTTCGCCCGCTCTTCTTCGTCCTTTAAGTATATCATCTTATTAACGGATGTGTAATTTAACCTGTGGTTCACATTTATGACTGATTCCGCTATCTTATAGTCTTCCACCTTACCTTCGGGAGTTATCGTCATGATACAGCTTAAGGCAAGTCTGTCTTCACCCGCATTAAGCGAACATATTCCGTTAGAGAGCCTGTGAGGGAGCATTGGTATCACTCTGTCCACAAGATACACGCTCGTGCCTCTCTTAAGTGCTTCCTTATCAAGCGGCGAACCTTCTCTGACATAGTTCGTTACATCGGCTATATGTACTCCCAGCACATAGTTCTTCCCTTCCATGTGCAGAGATACGGCATCATCGAGGTCCTTGGCATCCTCACCGTCTATCGTGACCATCAGTTCATCTCTGAGATCAAGTCTCCCTTCGATATCCGACGGATCTACGCTCACAGCCACCTTCATAGTCTGACTCATCACATCCTCAGGGAACTCCATGGGCAGACCATAGCCCTTCACGATCGATATGATATCCACTCCCGGATCGTTGACATGCCCCAGTATCTCAGTCACACGCCCTTCCGGGCTGTGTCTGTCATCTCCGTAGCTTATTAGTTCCACGACGACCTTATGCCCGTCCACGGCTCCCATGCTGTCCTCTGATCTGACATAGATGTCACTGGATAACTTGGTATTGTCAGGTACCACGAAGCCGAAGCTTTTGTTGGATTTATCGTAAGTTCCAACTATCTGTGTAGTGCCGCGCTCCACGATCCCGATGATATGTCCGACTACACGATGGGACTTACCCGACACTTCCGTGCCCTTGCTTACGGCTTTTTCTCTTGCCTTTTTTCCGTAACTTGCAAGGGGCCTTGTATCTCTCTCCAATACGACTTTTACGGTATCAAGATGGAAAGCTCCGCCCGTATACTTCTCCGGAATGAAGATATCTTCATCCCTTCCTTCAACCTCTACGAAGCCAAAACCCTTCTGATTGCTGATATATGTGCCGGTCAGTATGTTCTCATCGCTTTCCCCGTCTTTCGATGTGCCGGGAGCTGCCTTAACGCCGGTCTCCCCGTTTTTGCCCTGTGAGGCGGATATGCCTGTCAGACTGTAACGGCCGCGCTTATTGATCTCGATTCTGCCCTTAAGCATCAGTTCTTCCAAAATGCTCTTAAGCTCATCCCGGTCTTCCGGCGCTACCTGCAGTATCACAGCCATCTCCTTCTCTTTCATCGGGACATAGTGCTTATCCTGCATGAGCGACAATATGACTTTTTTTCTGTCTTCTCTGCTCTTCTTCATATCATTTCCTGATAAAAAAATCCCTGCGTCATATTATACCATAACGCAGGGAATAAATCCGTTATCGGGCGAACTGTCTAGAACCTCTTGATATCTAAAACGATCGCTATAACAAGGAATGCTACTGTCAGCCATCTGGTGATCTTGACCAAAGCCCCCTCCATGGAACGACCTTTGTTCTTGCCCCAGTAGCTCTCAGCTGCGCCGCTTATGGCTCCGAGTCCTGCGGACTTACCTTCCTGCATAAGAACGATAGCCGCCAAAACTACGCTTATTATTATAAAAATGACCGTTAATGCGATTCTTAATCCTGCCATTTATATCTCCTTCCGACGTGTATTTCAGTCACGCACGACATAGTTTATCACAGAGTCATACACATTGCAACTCTTTTTTATCTTATGAGAAGCGACTTACCCGTCATCTCTGCAGGCTGCTGCTCACCCATGATATCAATGAGTGTAGGAACAATGTCTGCAAGCACTCCGTTTTCTCTAAGCTTGGCGCCTTCAGGTCCGTTGACCAGGATGAAAGGTACCGGATTGGTCGTATGCGCGGTGAAAGGCTCGCCTGTCTCATAATCTATGAGCATCTCGGCATTACCGTGGTCAGCACAGATGAACATCGTGCCGTCTACTTCCTTGATGAATTCCACAATTTCTCCTACACACTTATCGATGACTTCGATAGCCTCTATTGCTGCGGGAAGACCTCCGGTATGGCCTACCATATCGGGGTTTGCAAAGTTACAGATGAT
>CAMNDJ010000111.1 GCA_946535225.1 uncultured Lachnospiraceae bacterium | reverse complement strand
ATATTCCCAAGTCCCAGATCGAATATCGCTCCGTCGGCAAGTGACTTAAATCCGGGCCCCTCTATTATCCTTGCAAACATCATAATTGCCTGCGACACGTTATCAGCCCTGAAGAATACCCAGGCAACGGTCACAAGGGCAAATGTGCAAAGGATCTTGCCGGCATGACTTATTACCGGGTATATACTGTTTCCCGAATCTTTTCCTGTACGGTTGTCTGCAATATGATCATCCGCATGCAGCTCTTTTGATCCTGCTACACCTGAACCCTTAGAATGCATCATATCTTCGATTACCTGATACAGGCCATGCAGGCCGCCCCAGACTAAGAAATTAAGTCCCGTACCATGCCACAGACCGCTTATAAGGAATGTGATAAGAATGTTCAGTTCCTTACGGATACGCCCCTTCTTATTACCGCCTAAGGGGATATAGATATAGTCTCTTAACCACTGACTGAGCGAGATATGCCATCTGCGCCAGAAGTCACGAACACTTACTGCCAGATAGGGCCTGTTGAAATTGTCCATGATACTTATGCCAAGCATCCCTGACAGACCTATCGCAATATAACTGTAACCCGCAAAATCCGCATATATCTGGAATGAATAGAATACTATGATGATAAGACACAGAGCTCCGGAATATGAACCGATATCAGAATATACTTCATCTATAAGCACACCCAGCCTGTCAGCTATGACCATCTTAAGGAAGGCGCCATACAGCGTCATAAGAAAGCCTCTGTATACTCTCTTCTCATCAAATGTCTTATATCCAGACAGTTCTGTCAGCAATCGCGAACTCTTCTCTATCGGGCCTGCCGTCAATATAGGGAAGAACGAAGTGAATATAAGAAAATTCTCAAAGTTCCTCTCCGCATCCTGTCCTTTGTACACATCCACTGTATATCCGATAAGCCTGAGTGAATAGAATGAGATCCCGATGATCTGAACCGGCAGTACGACCGATCCGAACAGGATGGTATTGCCCGCTGACAGTGCCGGTATACTTCCTGCGAAAAAAGGCAGATACTTAACCGCCATCAATACGAGGGTCACTGTCACGATCAGGGCGACCACCCGGGGCTTCTTATCGGGGCTTCCTGCCATACCTCTGACACCGATAAACACGATGACTGACAGAATGACCAACATCACAAGTGTAGGGAGCCCAAATGAAAGTGCAAACAAAAGATCTGCAGCAAGCAATATATGCTTCTGCAGTTTTTTCGGAACCGAATAATATAGAATTAACAGAATGGAAAAAAAGACAATGTTCTGAATACTTATCATAATACAGAGTCCGGACTATCTGCCAAGATGCGCTCCCGTAAATGACACGACGGCTATATCACGCCCAAGGTCATCATATATCTTCACATTATAGAAGCAGTTAGTCTTCCCGTCTTTTATAAGTTCCGTCTCAGCATAGAGGATACTGCCTCTTGTCATGGATAAGAATGTGGCCTGACCAACAAGACTCACTGTCGATGCAGGCGCGCCAAAATTGGATGCTACTGCGAACGCAAGATCGGCCAGAGTATATATGGCTCCGCCCATGATGCCGCCGTATGCATTCTTATGCTCCTCGGTAAGCTTCATCGCACACTTCGCATAATTCTCACCGACTTCTTCTATTGTGATCCCTGACAGCTTTGTCGCATACAGGTCTTTAGAGAACATCTCTCTAGCTTCTTCTAATCTTGACATATCCTAACCTTTCTTTTACGATCGTACCTGAATAACCCGCGTATTTGATTATATCCCAGGCGCCTGAATTTGACAATCTCGCGCTTTTAAGCGTTATCACACAAAGGCGCATAGAGGTGCTAATCTGACACTGACTCTGTGATATTTCTGGCCCATATTCCGGATCTGTAAATAAAGAACCCGACTGCCACTTTGATAAGATCAACAAGCTGGCATAGTGTAAATAACGGACCTATCGGCATGTCAGTAAAGTGCGCCAGACAATATGCAAACGGAAATGCAATAACCCACAGATACACACTGTCAAAGAGGAATGTGACAACAGTCTTCCCTCCGCTTCTTATGGCAAAATACAGGGCATGTAAAAGTGCATGGATAGGCATCACACACGCTGTAATACGAATCACGGTTCCTGCTATAGCTCTGACATCGTCCGTCGTATTGTATACCATAGGGAACAGATCCGATATGGCAAACATAAACAGTCCGCCCAAGGCAGCAAATGTTACGGCCATTACGGTTATCTTAGTCGCAGTGTCTTTTGCCTCTTCTATATGTCCGGCACCGAGTTGCTGACCTACTATGATAGCGATCGCATCACCCATGGCGATGTACATGATATTGAATATGTTGTAGATCGTAGACTGGATGTTGATCGCTGCCACGACAGACAAACCTCTGTATGAATAGCATGTATTGACTGCCGCCACACCGGCTGACCAAAGAGTCTCATTGAGCATAAGAGGCAAAGTAAGGATGCATACCTTGGCAAACATCGACCATGATATGGCAAAGTTCCTGTATACACCTTCCACGTAAGGTGCTCTGACCGTGTGTGTATGTGTCCAGATCACAACATATAACATCTGTATGTATCTTGATATCACAGTTGCGATGGCTGCTCCGACAACACCAAGAGCGGGAACTCCCAACTTACCGAATATCAGTATGTAATTGAGTACGAGATTAATGAATACAGCGATAACGGATGCCTGCATCGGGACTCTGGTCTCCCCGGATTCGCGAAGTGTTGACGAATAACTCATCTCTATTGCCATAGGAAGCAGACCTATGAGCATGACTCTGAGATAATCCCTGCCGTACTTAAGGGTGGTCGCCAGATCGCCTGCATCAGATCCTTCATGAAGATAAAGCGAAATCAGGGTATCATCCATTGTCAGAAATATGGTCGCAGCGATCAAAAGTGTAGCCATCACCATTATGAGCTTGATCCTAAGAACATCCCTTACACCCGGCATATTCTTCTGTCCGAAATACTGAGCGCCAAGAATCCCGGCTCCGGATACCACACCGAACAAACACAGGGTAAACACAAAAAGAAGCTGATTGACGATCGAGACACCGCTCATCTGCTCTGTTCCTACTCTGCCGATCATTATATTGTCCAGGAGGCTTACAAAATTGCTGATACCGTTCTGGACCATTATGGGTAAGGCAATGACCATTACCTTCTTGTAAAAATCCTTAGTTGCTATGTATTTCCTCATTGCTTCAGTTTATCTTTCGTTATGATCTTATGATACTGTTGAAAAGTTGGCGACTGTTCCTCTCATCATCTCATCAAGAAGCTCATCATATATCTTCTCTGCTTCAGCATTATCGAAATTGCTGTAATCTCCGCCATCCTCCGAATCATAGTAGTAGGTCGCATTACCTTCGGTGTCATATACAATGGCAACATGCTCCATGATCATAAGCTTATCGTCAGCGATCGCATATTTACAAATCCAGTGATTGCTGCCTGTATAGAGATATCCGTCCTTTAACATAATTGGATATGCCGTTCCGCCACTTGCCACTTTACCTATCTCATAAGGTACTCCGTCCTTATATATATAGACTACCGAATCAATGGCAGCATTGGCTCCTTCAAGATTATCGAATGTTCCGCTGCTGACAAGCAATACATCATTACCGCAAATCACTTCATTTACGTAGCCCATGCCTTTTGTAAGGGCTTTATCAACTATCTGTGTAAAAGTATCACAACCTGTGATATCAGGGCTCTGAATTGTTTCCTCTGTATTATCCTTAATAAAATCTATCGAATACTCATCAGGCGCTGCTGCGTCACTGTCATTTATCATCTGTGCGTCTTCCTGCTCGGCCTTATCAGTAATCTCACTTACACTTGCTTCTTCGGTACTTGCTGTTTCGCTATTTGCCACTTCGCTTTTATCCGCCTCTTTGCCTGTTCCGCATCCGAAAACAGTAGTAAGTAACAATGTTGCAATAATGATCGAAATCAGTCTTTTTTTCATAATCTGTCTCCTCTGTAACCGGTTTTAAAAATCCTGCATTATTACAAAATCCCGGAAAGCATCACTATTGCTTTTCCGGGATTTTTAAAGAGGTGCCAGTCGGATTTGAACCAACGATCAGGGAGTTGCAGTCCCATGCCTTACCACTTGGC
>CAMNDJ010000110.1 GCA_946535225.1 uncultured Lachnospiraceae bacterium | reverse complement strand
CACACATCAACCGATTAATATGCTATAATGTATCTACACATACACAATACTGTTTGAGTGCGATCGCACTCATTTGATAAACGGAGATATCACTATGAACAGAATGCTATCACAACCTGAGATCGATGCCCTTATAGAGGCTCTTACATCACTTAAGGATTATGCCGACAGCGATTCGATATCCACGGATATCTTAAACGGTCAGGTCGTACTGACTCAGGCTGAGATCGACAAGCTTATCAATTCACTCAACACGGTCAAGGATATGCCTCTTCATAAGCCCGGTTTCAATGTTGCCCTGTCGCAACCCGAGATCGATGCTCTTATCGATGCGCTCAATTCATTTAAGGACTACGGTCAGTTAGATGCTCTCGACATCGATATCACCAATAATCAATCCGTCCTGACTCAGTCCGAGATCGATATACTCATCGACAAGCTTATGTCCATCAAAGACGGCGTTTGATCATAACAGCAGAGAATGCGATCAATATGATCATAGCAACAAGTCCCGCTATGTGGCCACGACTGATATCATCGGTTGCCACACCGGTCGGGGCTTTTTCTGTATCTGCAACTGTCTCTTTATCTGCAGCGATCAGTGCTTCTTCACTTTCTTTGGCAGCCTTTATTGCCTCTGCCTTCGCCTTCTTCTCAGCCTTGGCTTCATCGACCGCCTTCTTATTCTCCGCTATCATCAATTCCAGCTTGTCCGGATCCGTTATCCCGTAGAAAGCCGGCTTGGGCTCATATTCATCGTCAAAAAGAAGCGGGCACTGTGCTCTTCCATCCGTCACTCCACCCCCGACTCCTGTATAAGCCTGAAGCCAGGAATGACCGTCTATGACGCCCCAGACCGTGAATCCCGTGATCTTGGCCTCACCTGATCCGTTCAGTTCCTTCATGGCATCATATATATCCCTGTATCTTACAGCCTGTCGCATGTATTCGCTCCTAAGTGTCTCACTCGTTCCGTCATACATGCTGCTGGCCTTAAAATCCAGCTCCGTCACCATTACTTCATCGACAATCGCACAGTATCTGACAGCTGCTTTCTTAAACGCATCTACAGTCGGATAATTAAAATCATAATGTCCCTGCATTCCCATTCCGTCTATTCTGGTCCCGGGTGATTCCTTAACAGTTCTTAGCAGCTCCTCTATTCCGTTTATCTTCGAAGCCGTGCAGTCGTTATAATCGTTGTAGTAGAGTTTAAGCTCAGCCGGTGCATACTTATTCGCATATCTGAAGGCATTTATTATGTATTCGTTGCTCTGATATACGGCCCACCAGCTCGAGCCTTCCTTATCATTCCTGTATGTTCCCCTGTTATCGCTTATTGCTTCATTGAGAACATCCCATCCGTAGAAAAGATCCTTATACTCACTCTCCGGCCCGGTAAAGTGTTCCAATACGGTCTTGATATACCATTCCTGGCGCTTATCCATTACCTCAGGGGTCACATAAGGCTTGGATGCATCATATTCTTCATGGAAGAACCATTCCGGGGTCTGTGAGTGCCATACGAGCACATGCCCTCTGACTTTGATCTGCCGCTTGGGATTCTCCTCATTCCATTTAAGAATGTAGTCAAGATATTTCTCGGCTTTGGCAAACCCGATCCTGGGTACTTCGAGTTCTTCGCCGTTAAGAGTGATCGTCTCTGTACCCGGGCAATGTTCGTTGTTATATCCGAACATGCAGTCAGGTTTAAGTTCATTTCCGAGTGTAACACCGTTAAAATGTGTTGTGACTAAGTTCATGAGTGACTTGTCATTTATCTCACCGCCCGTGACGGATGTTCCTGCGATGAAATCCGCACCGAAATCCGCTGCCGTCTTATCTCTAAGGGCGATAACATCCGTATCTGATGCGTATACTCCGCTATCTGTCGGAACAAACATAGCCCCCAATACGATCATAGCCGCAAATAATATCGCACGTGATCTGTTCATAGCTGCCTCCGTTCATTCTCTGTTCAAACCATTATAGTATAGCACAATAAGCGATAATGATGTAAAATGGTGATGTTGACTTAACAGGCAGGCATATATCATGATCAGTTTTTTTAAAAATCTATTCGGTCTTATACCGTTCATGTACGGATTTTGGGGCATATTAGGTGCAGCACTTGCAGTGATATGCATCTTTATCGTGCTTTTCATTATCTGGACGATACTCTATGCCATTATCTTCACCATAGCTGACAGGACAGGTCACGAGCTTCCTAAGATAGATGCTCCTTTTATCAACAGGATAAGAAGTGGCATTATCATCGGCCTTAATAAGTTCATCGATCTGATAAAGGTTATACCGGAAAGATTACATTTGCCTCGCAGGAATCCAAAAGACAACTCTGCAACGGCAAACGAAACAAAAGATGAAAAAGTCGTGCAGAAGAAGACAGATGTCGATTTCACTCAGATCAAGGCGCAGATAATAGATATTGAGCCGGAGATCCCGGATCTGGATGATCCTGCGGCAGCGATCAGGCCTCGCAAAAAGCCTAAGCCTAAGCCTCTGCCCAAACATGAACCTAAGCCTGAGCCTAAGCCCGAACCTAAGCCGGAGCCTAAACCTGAGCTCAAGCCCGAGCCGAAATCGGAACCCAAGCTCGAGCCTAAACCTGAACCCAAGCCCGAGCCTAAACTCGCGCCTAAGCCTGAGCCCAAACCCGAGCCTAAACCTGAGCCCAAGCCCGAGCCTAAGCCCGAGCCCAAACCCGAGGTTGCTCTCGAACCGATATCTCACATATCGACCGAAGACGATTACAGTTTCGCCTACAGTTACGAAGTTCTAAACAGGTGCTTTGGCAAGGACTATAAGACATTCTCGCGAAGCGTTATGTATTTAAATGAAACCAGGACCATACAGGTATGGTTCCCCAAGATATATACCACCGTCGCAGCTGCACAGAAAGCAGATGAGAAATCTAAAGAGAACGTATTTGCCCTTTCCAAGAACGGCAAGAGTTTCCATACCGTAGGAAAGATAACGGATGACGGGGCCGGCATCAGGATCGTATTTGCCAAGATAGGACGCAAGCCGTATAAGTTCATGGGCGTGTTCAGCAGGGACCTGGCCAAGAGCAAGCCGGATTCACTGTACTTCAAGCAGATGGATACAGAAGTGGATCTTACGAGTATAAAATAAATATCTTGATCAAATCTGATATATAAAAGGCAGAGCTTATCGCTCTGCCTTTATCGTCTGAATGAATGTTCAGATGACTGTTTCTATTTCTTGTGCAGCCTCTCATAATATCCCGGAGAATTCTTGATCTCTATCTTGTTCTCGAACATCGCATATTCTGCATCCGAAAGAATATCAGCAAGTGATGTCTCGACGTTCTCTTTAAGCGCATATCCCACTGCAACTGAAGGCGCGATGTGAGAATCCTCATACGCGTCACATTCTGTCTGTACAGCTTCACAGAATCCTTCGCACTCCCCCTCTGCCGGCATCGGTATAATCACGTTGAAAACATCTCCGTCAACACGGCCTATCACATAGTCAGGTTTTGCTTTGTCTCTTATGATCCCTGCTACCGTCGCTATAAGCCTGTCACTTTCATCATCACCGAAATTGTCATTCACATACTTCCAGTCATTGATATTGATGCATACTCCTGCCACCGGAACCACCTGCGATCTGTCTATGATCTTAAGACGGTTCTCAAAATATGTATGGTTAAGCATATCGGTGAGCTCATCATTTTTCTCACCCGTCTTGGCCTGATAGCTCTCCTTCTCGAGTTTTTCTTCAAGCTCATCCGTATATATCTCAAGCTCTCTTGTCATATATGATTTCTCACCGAGTTTCTCATAGCTGTCTATGATACGCTCAACGATCGATCTGACTTGGGGGATCCTGTCGTACTCAACCGCATCGTATTTTACATATACATGGGCCACGGTCCTGTCGCATATGCGAAGCTTGATGCCCGGGTCCTTCTCGACATCAGGAGCAAACCCTGTCCAGTCTCCCACTGCAATGGCCTTTTCTCCATGTCTTTCCGTCATCATCACAGATACACCGGTAAGCTTGTTCACGGATTTGAGCAACTCGAGCAATATCTCGATATCGAACAATGTCTCCAGCTTATAATTCCTGATATTATCCTTTATTCTCTTTTCAAGTGATATAGAACCGTAAGCCATATTACTCCTT
>CAMNDJ010000109.1 GCA_946535225.1 uncultured Lachnospiraceae bacterium | reverse complement strand
TGGCAAACCGGCGCAAACTGGAGCAATTTGATGCGGTTTTGGAGGTAAGAAATGCCGATAAAAGTATTATTTATCTGCCACGGCAACATCTGCAGATCGCCGATGGCGGAGTTCATGTTAAAGAAGATGGTCGCTGACAGAGGGATCGAGGACGATTTTTATATTGAGTCGGCAGCGACATCGACAGAGGAGATATGGAACGGAGTGGGCAATCCGGTATATCCTCCTGCGCGGGATGAGCTTAGAAGACATGGTATCGACTGTAGCGGCAAGCGTGCCAGACAGGTAACCCCAGAGGACTATGACAGATTTGACTATATCCTGTGCATGGAGAATACCAATATCCGCAATACCCTGCGAATCCTTAGAAGCGATCCGGAAGGCAAGGTTAAGAGATTGCTTGATTACGGCGACAGACCGAGGGATATAGCTGACCCGTGGTACACTGGGATATTTGACAGAACATATAATGATATAGATGAGGGTCTCAACGCTTTTCTTGAATATTTGGGCTATTAGTGCTATATAGTATTTGTTGCGCAGTTAAATTAGCCGGGCACGACCGCCGCGGAAGCATAAGTATGAAGCAGTCATGGATATTGCATGACGGAATCGCAAGGTACAGATCACCGGGACAGATACTGTGACAGATCAGACGTCATAAGGAGCTTAGTGTGAAAAATATGATCGATATCATATTTTTCACACAGCGATTTGTGCCGAGCCCAAATCGCCTTATCGCATCGGCGAATCTGAAATTCGCCTCGCGAGCCTCGCACAATGTGCTCGGCATGGTGGATTAATATGCAGCCCTCAAGGGAAAAGATCAGCACGCTTGCGGTGATAACTGCCGGCATATGCTGGGGGATCATTAGTTTTTTTGTAAGACAGCTAAGCACACTGGGATTCGACTCATTTCAGATAATGTGCATCAGAGCATGGCTCTCTGCAGCTCTCCTTTTAATATATCTTCTTATTTTCAAAAGAGACCTTCTTAAGATTTCCGTGCGCGATATATGGATGTTTGTCGGCACGGGCATATTCAGTCTTACATTCTTTTCTTACTGCTATTTCACGACCATAGTAAGAAGCGGAGCGGCCGTGGCCGTTGTGCTTCTGTATACGTCCCCTATCTTTGTGATGCTTATAAGTGCCGTTGTGTTTGGGGAGAGGATCACCGCGATCAAGGTATTTGCTTTGATCCTGACATTTACGGGCTGTATCTTTGTAGCGGGCCTTATCGGAAGCGGTGCGGGCATGAGCGCGGGAGCATTTCTCTTAGGACTCGGTGCGGGCGTGGGTTATGCGCTTTACTCGATATTCGGCGGCTTCGCGGTCAGAAAATACTCCACGATCACCATAACCTTTTATACCTTTGTATTCTCGGGGATCACCATATTGTTCCTGTGTGATCCGGCGGATATGCTGCACAAGGCGTCTGCCGGCGGGATGAAGATGTTCATATATTCGCTCGGTATCGCACTTATCTGTACGGTAGTTCCTTATCTTACATATACATTCGGACTTAAGAATATGGAGAAATCCAAGGCAGCAGTGATCGTTACTATCGAACCTGTTGTCGGCACGATACTCGGGATCCTTTGCTACGGAGAGGAGCGAGGCATCGGCAGAATCATCGGTATAGTCCTGATCCTTGCAGCTTTGATCATACTGTCGCTTCCTCAGAAAGATGCGGCTTCCTCAGAAGGTGCGACGTCTTCAGACGATGCGACGGGTTCGGCGGATGCTGCATTTACAGATAGTTCGGTCTGCAGGCACAAGGAGGCAGATGCATAGATGAGACAGGGCAAAACCACATCCACTGTCGGAGCAGGAAAACCAAGTGTATATACGATCATTATCACAGTCCTCATTGTCCTTATCGCGCTCATCAACCTGATCGCATGGAATTTTCGATCAGCCGCCGACTGGTACAGAGATAATGTATTTGTGCTCTGGGGGCCGCTGTACGGTCACTTCACGAGCTTTACCGATCATTCCGTCGGTGAGGTTATGCTAGGTATCGCGCTGCTTCTTTTGATCACCGCGATCGCCTCGATCATTCTGCTTTTCTTTAAGAAGCCGCGTCGCTTCGCGATCCGATATCTTAAGGTGTTCGTCCTGATCTTATGTATCGTGGGACTTATCCAGACACTCAATTGCTTCGTCCTTTACCATGCCATGACATTCGAGGATAAGTATGTGAGCGATCGTCTTAAGGACAAGGGCGACCGCAAGTATACGATAGAGGAGCTGGGGGAGTTGAGGGACCTCGTGGTCATAAGGGCCAACGAGCTTGGAGCGAAGCTTCCGAGAGATGCGTCCGGTGATCTTACATATGAAAAAGACATGGCGACTGAGGCTGTGGAGTGTATGAGAGAGCTCGGCGGGACCTATGGCGGACTGTCGGGATACTACGGCAGACCGAAGGCTTTTCTTACGAGTGAGTTCTTCAGCCAGCAGTATATAATGGGTTATTATTTCCCGTTCTCTATGGAAGCCAATTACAATGATGTGATGTATATCAGCAACGTCCCGCATACGATGTGCCATGAGCTGGCCCATACCAAGGGATTCATCAGTGAGGATGAGGCCAATCTCATCGGATTCCTGGCTTGTATCAGGTCGGATGATGATCTGTTTAAATACAGCGGGTATCTGTCGGTGCTCGGATATCTGGACAACGACCTTAAGGAATCCATCATGGTCGATACGGCTGCGAGGTACGGGCTCAGTGTATCGTCCAAGGATGAGATCACGCAGGAGTCCCTTGAGGCAGCAGGCGTCGATGTCAGGGCCTATACCGAAGAGATCCACTCAGAATATGACGCGCATGTCAGTATATCCGATGAGGTCAGACATGACAGGGTTTTCCTGACCAAAGAGGCGTGGGATAAGGTCGAGCAGAATGCGGTGATTGATACCGAGACTGTGCATGCGGCGTCGGATGCTTTCATCAATGCCAACTTAAAAGCCAACGGTGTGAGTCAGGGAGATGCCATATACAGTGAAGTTGTGGCTTTACTTATGGATTTTTATGTGTATAATATAGAAGAAGAACTGCAATAGGGCAGTAGCAGGGTATGCTACCGCCCTACTTTTAAGATTAAGTTGGGAGAGAACAAGATGAGTGATTTTATGACAAGCGTTGCCAATGTCAATGATGTCATCAATTCCTTCGTATGGGTGAAGATCGGCCTGGTGCTGCTCATAGGTACAGGCGTGCTTACGACAATATTGACGGGATTTTTCCAGGTGACACATTTCAAGCACTGGATGAGCAAGACCATAGGCGGAGTGTTCAAGCCGGATGCGCATGTGAAGCATGAGGCGGGATCGGTATCTCAGTTCCAGGCTCTGTGTACAGCCCTGGCTGCCACGATCGGTACAGGAAATATTGCCGGTGTTGCCGCTGCTATCTGCGTGGGTGGTCCCGGTGCCGTATTCTGGATGTGGGTTGCCGCATTCCTCGGCATGATGACTAACTACTCGGAGAATGTGCTCGGTATATACTACAGACGTAAGAATAAGGAAGGTGAGTGGTCAGGAGGAGCCATGTACTATCTTAAGGACGGTCTTGGCAATATCTTAGGCTACGAGAAGCTGGGCAAGCTCCTTGCAGTGCTCTTTGCATTGTTTGCGATCCTTGCATCCTTCGGTATCGGCAATATGGGCCAGATCAACAAGATCACATTAAACCTTGAGAATGCTTTCTTTGCCAATGTGAATGCACCTGTCATAGGAGGCATCAATTCAGTCAATCTTGCGATCGGCATCGTGCTCATGGTGATCGGCGGATTCATCATCATCGGCGGTCTTAAGAGGATCGCGGCTGTTGCTGAGAGAGTCGTTCCGTTCATGGCCCTTATATATGTACTCGGAGCGATTATCATCATGTTCGTTCATATCACATCGATCGGTCCGATGTTTGCTGCAATATTCAAGTTCGCATTCGGCATCAAGGCCGTCGAGGGCGGCGCGGTCGGCGTGGCTGTATCCACTGTTATCCAGCAGGGATGTAAGAGAGGTGTGTTCTCCAACGAGGCAGGTCTCGGAAGCTCTGTAATGGTTCACAGTAATTCCAATGTTAAGGAGCCCGTTAAGCAGGGTCTCTGGGGAATCTTCGAAGTGTTCGCGGATACCTTTATCGTGTGTACAATGACAGCGATAGTTGTTCTCTCATCAGGTTATATAGATCTTTCTACAGGTTTGGTAAAAGAAGGCGTGTCTGACGCAACACTGGTCGCACAGGCATTCGGCAACGTGTTCGGACGCCCGGG
>CAMNDJ010000108.1 GCA_946535225.1 uncultured Lachnospiraceae bacterium | reverse complement strand
TACAATTTATCTTGTATTGATTGGAAGGACAACAATGATAAGAAGTTTATGTCAGCACCGGAGAACCAATGATCTCGCTATGGAAGTTTAGTAAATGGCTTGACTAAAGATACTATTCGACATACAATCCGTATAGTCCATACAGAATCGGAGGCCCAAAATGTATTTTAAATTATTGCTTACAGAAGAAGAAAATATGGAACTTGAGGAGAAGGCAAAAGAAATTGGTTTGGATAAAACAGCCTATATAAAGAAATGCTTAAAGTTGGAGGCATCTGGAAAAAATATATTTACTGTAGAATATGCTGCCAATCTTGCAAGAACAAAATGGCCTAAGGGAGTACCGTTTACGTTATGTGAATTATACGGAGATGATTGGGGGAAAATACAAAATGGAGTAGCAGGTGTTTTAGGAAGGAATTTCTATAAGTTTGTTAAAACAACAGCCACCGATTTCGTAATCCTCGAGAAGAAAGAAGTGATTATTGCAGGCCAGAAGAGAATGCAGAATCAATATGTTATAAACAAATAAAACTATATGGTGCATATAGTATTGACATATGGTTGGAAACGTGTTAAAACTATATACAGCAGACAGATTGGGCGGAAATAATACCGCCTTTTCTTTCACATAGAAACTGTATGCACCATACAGTAATTCAGACCAAGAGGAGAAGAGAATATGAACATCAAGAAGATTAATCACGAGACAGAAAACGAGGAAGTATGGACATGGGAGGATTCGATGAGTCTGTTCTTCCCGGATGCAGAGACAGAAGAGGATTACGAGTATGAGCTTGATACTATCTGGAATGATTAGGAGGTGGAAAAATGAGATATTTTGAATTCGCATTTTACACAGATCTCGATAAGATCAAGGGGATCGCAAAGGAGAGACTGCGGGAATTCGGGTGGTACGAGTGCCCGATCTCCGTGATCAACGGATACTTGTATAAGACACTGAGGAATGGTCTGAGCTTTGTAGCATACAGAGCCGACGAGAATACGATCTCCTCGGTGTTCTCTTATGATGAGCAGGAAGTTACATACAAGGATGCATGGATCTGTATTACGGATGTCCTCCATAACATCTTTGAAATGAGTAAGATCATAAGCGAGCCGACGGAGATCACGATGCATCAGTTTGCTGAAGCCTATTCGGAAGCAAAGAGAAGAGACTATTGTCAGGCGGTAAAGATCCCCGACATAGCTAAGATATGGTTCTACAATTACTACAACAGTACAGAAAACCGTTCGATCCATTATGAATTCGACGAACTCATCATTCCGGACAGTAACGAGACTAAAGGAAACACGGCCAAACTGGGAATATATGATCAGAGCCTTATAAGAGAGCTAACAAATATCGAGAAGCATAAGGCATCCGACTCAAATATGGGGAACATAGTGCATTATGTAGTGTCGGGGAAATGTACCGAGTCAGCCACAGAGATCATAGGAAAGCTGACTCAGAGGCTGTATGATGCAAACCGCATAAGTAGCAGAAGGATCGAGATCATTCATGATATGGAACCTGATGTTTACAGGCTGGATAATCATTTGGAAGAGATAGTCGAGAATAACGGTGGAGGCGTAGTTGTTTTTGATCTTTCCGAGAAACTGGGCTTTAATCCTGTGGATTATTTGATGACATGCAGATTCATAGAGAAACTTGTTAAGAAATACAGAAATCACTGCCTCTTTATCTTCATGTACAATTCAGATCACCCGGGATTCTCATATCAGCTCCTGCCAAAGCTTGGCAAATATGTGATACCGGTCATGGTAAAAGAAGGTCACGGCAAAAGAAAGGCTGCGATCGAGTATATGAGATCGTTGATAGAATCTTCCGAATATGCCGAGTATTCCGATCAGGCAGAGGAATTTATGGAATTATATCCCGGTAATGACTTCAGTCAGACTGATGTTATCAATGCATTTGAGCGTTTTGAATCCTGGTGTATCAATAAGAACATATTGAAAGCTTATGATTACTCTATGTCAGACGAATTTATGCTTGACCGGGATGATGTTAAGGATTCCTCTTACGATAAGCTTAGCAGATTAGTCGGATTAAAGATCGTAAAAGAGCAGATAGATAGGATCATATCAACGGATGTTGTAGAGAAGGAGAGGAAGAAGCGCAGGGGAAAGGATTATCAGTCGGGATCCATGCATATGGTATTCGGAGGTAATCCAGGAAGTGCCAAGACCACAGTTGCGGGACTTTTTGCCGGAATAGCAAAAGAAAAAGGAATACTGAAAAGCGGTGCATTCGTAGAGTGCGGTGGAATGGATCTTGACGGATTGGGATGTGTCAGCTGGATAAGAGAAGCCTTTACGGCGGCTAAAGGGGGCGTTCTCTTTATTGATGAGGCATATTCAATGAAGACCGATACGGCAGTCACCGTCCTGATACAGGAGATGGAGAATCACAGAGATGATGTGATCGTCATTCTCGCCGGTTATAACGACAGGATGAAGGATTTTATGAAGATCAATGAGGGCCTTAAGAGCAGGGTTCCGCATTGGATCGATTTTCCGGATTATACGGCGGATGAATTGACGCAGATATTCAAGGTGATGATCGCAGAACGGGGATTTACCGTAACGGATGATGCCGTAGAAGAGGCGCATTATATCTTTGAAAAAGTCAGGAATACTGAGAATTTCGGTAACGGAAGGTATGTAAGGAACCTGATCGATCGAGCAGCGCAGAATCAGGCAGTCAGGCTGCTTGCTGATGGAAAAGAAGCGGATTCCATCAAAAAGAAAGAACTGTTCATGATCACAAAAGACGATATATGCATGCTTGATGAAGGCCTAAAGGAACAGAGGGCTGTCGGGACAGCCAAGAGGGAACTTGATGAAATGGTCGGCCTGACCTCTGTTAAGGAAGTGATCCGTAAGGCAGTAGCATATTACAAAATGCGCAGGTTGTGTACGGATAAGGGAATAGCCAGAGACAAAGCATCATTGCATATGGTATTTACCGGTAATCCGGGCACTGCAAAAACGACAGTCGCCAGACTTTTTGCCGAGATCATGAAGGATGAAAAGATTCTTCCGACCGGGGCATTTGTGGAGGTTGGCAGAGCAGATCTTGTCGGGGATCATGTAGGATCAACGGCGCCATTGGTCAAAAGGAAGTTTAAGGAGGCACAGGGAGGCGTTCTGTTTATCGACGAAGCATATGCACTGTGCGACAGTTACGAAAACGGATTCGGGGACGAGGCCATCAATACGCTCGTAGCAGAGATGGAGAATCACAGAGATGACGTTATTGTCATATTTGCAGGATATCCGGATCCCATGAAGAGCTTCCTTGAGAGGAACCCGGGAATGATGTCACGCATAGCTTTTCAGGTTCATTTCGATGATTATTCTACGGAAGAACTGTGTGATATCACTAAGCTCATGGCCTTTGGCAGGCAGATGAGCATTGGCGACAGCGCCATGGATAAGTTAAGGAACATCTATGATGAAGCCCGTAAGGAAAGCGATTATGGTAACGGAAGATTTGTGCGCAAAATGCTCGAAGAAGCAGAGATGAACCTGGCGGAAAGGATAGCCGGGGTCGCAGGATCAGAGATCACGGAAGAACTCATCACGACGATAGATGAGTGCGATATTCCTGAGTATTCCGCTAATGAACGGAAGAAGAGCAAGAAGATAGGATTTGCTTGTTGATGGATTTATTAACGAAAGGAGCAGAATTATGGGTAAAAAGAATAAAAGAGTAATGGCGATCAATCTTAATGATCTCGGAGGTAAGGAAGAACATCTTATGGCTCACAAATGTCTTAGAGATGACGGCAGATATCACATTGACTGGGAGTATTGGGCTAACCATATAGACAAAAAGCAGGTATGGGAACAGGTAAAAGAATATATTAAGAATAAGGCTCCGGATATTCTCTTCATACAGGAAATGCTGATAAGCGAATATGAGAGCATAGACTTTATAGGAGAACTGAGACAGATGGGCTATTCTCACGTAGAGGAAAGCATACCTAAGGAAGGTAATTGTTCGATCACAGTCGGATTCTATAAAGGGAAAAGTCCTGAGTATATCCCATCTCCCGGAGATTATCGGAACAACCGGAGTGTGGTCTGTAAGTATGGCAAAATGCTCCTTGTAGGAAGCCATTTCCCGTCGGAATCTGATGAAGTATTTCTTGGGCATATGCGTGAATTCGTAGAAGGTAACTTGGGAAAGGATCTTCTTCTTATCGGGGATCTGAATGCCAATAATCCGTCTCGTGGGAACAAGAAGACAGTGAATCATCTGTTAGAGGAAGGCGCTGTAGATCTGTGGACGGATGCGGGAAATGATGCATATACTCCAACTGAGGCCAGG
>CAMNDJ010000107.1 GCA_946535225.1 uncultured Lachnospiraceae bacterium | reverse complement strand
TAGGATTCTTCTCCTTAAGATACTCGCCCACACCTGTGATGGTACCGCCTGTACCTACACCGGCTACGAAGATATCTACCTTACCGTCTGTCTGCTCCCAGATCTCGGGACCTGTGGTTGCCTTGTGTGCTGCAGGGTTAGCAGGATTAACGAACTGACCTAAGATGACTGCTCCTTCGATCTCATTCTTAAGCTCTTCAGCCTTGGCGATGGCACCCTTCATACCCTTTGCACCCTCCGTAAGTACGAGTTCAGCTCCGTATGCCTTAAGTAAATTCCTGCGCTCCACGCTCATCGTATCGGGAAGAGTCAGGATGGCTCTGTAACCCTTAGCTGCTGCTACTGCTGCAAGTCCGATACCGGTGTTACCGCTCGTAGGCTCTATGATCGTTGCACCGGGCTTAAGCTGTCCCTTCTTCTCTGCATCCTCTATCATCGCGAGTGCGATACGGTCCTTAACGGATCCTGCGGGATTGAGATACTCAAGCTTAGCTAATATCGTTGCTCCCGTAATGCCTGACTTCTTGGAATAACCGTTAAGCTTAAGTAACGGTGTGTTACCTATAAGTTCTGATGCGCTTTCATAAATCTTTCCCATAGTGTTGTCCTCCTCTTGTTCTTTGTGAATCTGCTTCTTTGCTTTTTTGTTTCGTTCTTTCCTACTTACTTGATAGGAATTATATGTTTTATCTATGAGTTGATTATATGACCACATCCTCATCCTGTCAACAACTTTTTTCAAAAAAATTGAAATTCTTTCCGAGACAGCAAAAAACCGCCTGATTCCAAGCGGTTTTCACATTGATCTTTATATTTCTTTTATCTACGTTTCACTGTTCTGCGATACATCGGACCGGCATTATATCATATACTGATCCGTAAGCAGTGCCTGCTGATCTTCGACAAGATCCGCAAGAGTGGTATTATCCAATACCTGTCTGACAGACTCATCAAGTTTGCCCCAGAATCTGTCACATACTATATCAGTAAGATTATCACCCGTAACATCGCCGAGATTGTCAACAACGGACATATCTCCCTCCGCAGCCTCAAGTATCTGCCCTACAGTTATCTTATCCGGCTGATCGTTGAGCACATATCCGCCCTTGGCTCCTCTTATGCTCTTAACGAGTCCGGACTTATTAAGCATCGCGATTATCTGCTCAAGATACTTATCTGAAATATCCTGACGTCTGGCAATATCCTTGACCTTCACGGGTTCACCCGTTGTATACATACCCAGGTCTATCATCACCTTGACCGCATTCTTGCCTTTAGTTGAAATCCACATATCATCCCTCTCTCTGTCTGCTCACTTTGCCCGCTGGTACACATGATGAACTGTGTGCTCATATTTTACACCATTCCCATAGAATTAGTCAATTAGCAGGCACACAGCCGAGGAGAGGGGGGACCTTGTTCCTCAGGTGTTTGTCCGCCTTATGCAAAACTGACTATATAGCCATCAGTTTTCGGATAATATCCGTCACCGTGGCCATTCCGTCTACAGTCGTATACTCTCTTACGGAATGGATCTCCCACATTGCATTGGCGATAGTGACTCCGTCTATTCCTTTCTGTCTTAAGATATTGCAGTCGCTTCCTCCGAATGACTTCTCAGGAGCAAAGGTTAGTCCCTTATCTTCTATGACCTTCCTGTACTGTGTAAGCGCCGGCGAATCATCCGGGATCCTGTACGCCTTAAGATGAATGTCATACTTAAGCTCGCTCTGCCCGCCGTAGGCTTTTGCCTGTGCATAGAACGCTTCTCTTACTTCATCAAGTGTTTCTATTGCCTTCTCATGTATCTGACTTCTTATCTCACCCTGTATCTTTACACTCTCCGGCACGACATTCGTAGCGATCCCGCCTTCTATGATACCTATGGCAAGTGTCGTGTCCTCATCTTTTCTTCCTACGGGAAGCGTGGCTATGGCCTTGGATGCGATCACTATGGCATTGATACCCTTCTCCGGTTCGAATCCCGCGTGGCTTGCTCTTCCCTTAACTTCGATCTCAAAAGAGATCAGAGTAGGTTCCGTAACCGTGGCTGATCCGATCTCACCGGCCCTGTCTAAGATATATGCTCTGTCAGCCTTGATCCTTTCATATTCAAAAGCGCTCGCTCCTACGCAATATGCTTCTTCAGCTACCGTAAAGAGAACCTCTATATCTCTGTGGCTTAAGCCTTCTTCACGTATCTCCTCTACAGCCTCAAGAATCTCTGCTATTCCCGCAACATCATCGGCCCCAAGGATTGTCGTACCGTCACTTGTGATACGGCCGTCAGGATTAAGTATCGCCTTCTTGCCGATCCCGGGCTTGACAGTATCCATATGGGCCATAAAGAGAACCGGATCACCCTCTCCGGAAAGTACTGCATGAATATTCCCGGCATCAGAGCCCGTCAGGGAGGCGCTGTTATCTTCGTATACCGAAAAGCCCAGTGCCTTCAGTTTTTCCCTGACTGTGTCTGCGATCTTTCGCTCACTGTATGTGAGAGAATCGATCCGTGTCAGTTCTTCGAATGTCTTAAAAAGTCTCTCTTTGTTGACCTCACTCATACTGTATCCTCTTAGCAGCCCACTGTCTGATATCTTCTGCAATCAGTGTCTTCTCTGCATCCGCGAAGTATTCGTGCGCCTCGTGCTTATAATTACTTCTCATGGAATACGGGATCGTATCCAGTGCCTTCACAAGTTCATCCGACGCTTCACTGCTCCATCTGCTCTCATAACCCGTTCTGTTGACACCGAAGTCATATATCTTTGTTTCACCCGATGTGGCATGTTCCCGTCGATAATTCTCGGTCGCCTTCTCATCCACATATACATCATCCGGGCCGTCCGCTATGACTACACCGTAATCGTTAAGTGCGCTCTCCCTGCTCGTAAGGCCATTGATCACATCAGACAATACAGCCTTCGGCTCTCTCTTATAGGGATCTCCCCAGCCTCCGCCACTCGGTGTGATGAAGCTTACGACCTGGTTCTTCTTAACATGGATCATCTTAAGCTTGGACAGTTCCTTCTCATCCTCTGTTCCGGGATCTAAGAATACTCTTCCGAGATTGCCGGCATTACCGGATTGAAGTCCCCATGGCTGGAAACTCATCCTCTCCTGCCCTCTTGCGCCGACTATCGCATCATCACACAGAGGTTCAAAATCCAGCCTTATGGAGTTGCCTCCCCTGTACTGACCGGGTCCTGCTGAATCAGGCACTAGTTCATATCTGTGGATCAATACATCAGTCATATCTTCAAGCCACTCTATCGGAGTGTTCTTAAGATAAGCCGATGATGAGTCGATCCCGTCATTGCCGTCATGACCGTTCATGGCTCCGCCGCCTCCGCCTAGGGGTTCGAGTACAGTGGCCGCATAGGCACCGCCCTGCTCCTTATCGGGGATAGACAAAGTCACTATCGCTGCCTGTCCCGCGCCTGCTGCCTGTAATCTGTCGGGGATAACACGGGCAAGAGCTCCGAGAACTGCGTTGTAATATCTCAGTGAAACCGGATGTCTGATACCTCCGGCTGCGGGATACTGAGCATTGGCTATCGATCCCTTCGGCACATTTACATGGAAAGGATGAGTAATGCCGCCCGTGATCGGTATGAAAGGATCCTCGCTCACAATCAGAGCGAGCAGTCCCTGATAGAGGTATGCATGCCTGCTTCCGTTGGTTATAAGGTTAAATGCCGTATGCGTCTGCGGATCGGACCTTGAGAAATCAAGATATATATCAGATCCTTTGACTTCGATATCCACGGCAACTCTTATCGGCACATCAGTCTCGATATCATCATCAAGATAATCGGCGAAACTGTAGCTTCCGTCAGGAACTGACTCTATGACGGCCCTTGCCCTTCTCTCGCTTATATTAAGCAGCTCATACATGGCTTCATTAACTGCATCTATCCCGAACTTATCGACCACTTCCGCAAACTTTCTCTCTGCCGTGTTGACGGCTGAGATCATACCGTTTAAGTCTCCCCACATGATGGTAGGGATCCTTGTCGCCGCCAGATAGATATTCCTTATGCCTTCGTTGAGTTTTCCCTCCTCATACAACTTGACCGGAGGTATCCTCAGGCCCTCCATCTGTATATCCGTATTGGCGGGTGTGAGTGAAGACGGAACGCTTCCGCCTATATCGGCCGTATGGACGAAGCACCATGCGAATGCCGCAACCCTGCCTTCATGGAAGAGAGGTTTGATGATATGCACATCCGGAAGATGCGTTGACAATCCGTCAGATGAGTACGGATCGTTGGTCATGATGATGTCACCCTCCTTAAGCGCTCCGACACCGCCTATGTTCTCTATGACTCTTGTAAGCGTAAGTCCCAGAAAGTTCGTAACTCCCGCGGACGATGGATATGAGAAGAACTCTCCTTCAGGTGTTGCCACTGCAGCGGCATAATCACCCGACTCGGTCACATATGATGAATAGCTGGTCCTACCTATCACGTGAGCCATCGCCTAACCTATTGATGAAAAATAATTCCTTATGATCT
>CAMNDJ010000106.1 GCA_946535225.1 uncultured Lachnospiraceae bacterium | reverse complement strand
GGATGTTCTCCTATATCCATGGACGAACTGACCTCAAGCACGGGAGTCTCTTCCTGCTGACTCGCATATACATATGCTGCCTGCTTGGGATTACGGTACATATCGAGGACTCCGTGATAACATATACGGTCTCCCGAGCCGAAATCTCTGTGAGTATTGTAATCTGCCATGACCCATCCGAAAGAACCGGCCACGCCCTCTTCTCCCGCAACGGCATTTATGACTCTCGCATGTCTTAAAGCATGCTCCAGCCGGTGTTCCTCATCATCAAATGCCTTTGTCGGATACATATGCCCGCCGTATTCAGAGATAAAGTATGCCTTCTCTAAATCCGGTGTCACATCTTTTTTATGCTGACATCCCGGTGTCGTGCCGTCATGAGAAAAATCATTGAAGGTATAAACATCTTCAAGCAGATGACTCTTCTTGATATAGCGAACTCCGCCCGTCTGGCGATAAGGATCGAGTTCATGTGCAAGCTTATTGGTCCGCATATAGAATTCATCATCATCCTGGGATTCATTGATACGTACCCCCCACAACATTATACTCGGGTGATTGCGATACTGCAGGATCATCTCGCGTACATTCTCTACAGCCTGATCCTTCCATGCCGAATCACCTATATGCTGCCAGCCTGGGATCTCAGTAAACACCAGAAGTCCTATCTCATCACATGCATCGAGAAAATAATGCGAATTGGGATAATGCGAAGTTCTGACCGCATTAAGGCCGAGCTCATACTTAAGTATCCTTGCATCCATAACCTGCATTGACTTCGGCATGGCATACCCTACATACGGGAAAGACTGATGTCTGTTAAGTCCTCTTATACGGAACTTTCTTCCGTTTAAGTAGAACCCGTCTTTTTTAAAGATCATTGTCCTGAACGCGGTGGATGTGACATGCCTGTCACTTTCCTTACCTTCGATCGTGAGTATGGTCGTGATCTCGTACATATAGGGTTCATCAGGACTCCAGAGTTCTATGTCTCCTGCATCAAATCTGATCGTCTTACCGAGATTGAGTGCTACTTCACCAAGTTCTCTTTCCTCACCGGTCTTCCTGTCTTTAAGGATCTGACTTATCTTAACAGAACCGTCAAGAAGCTCTATATCTTTCTGACATACTTCAATGTCCGATACGACTTTGGCCGTCACATGTCCGTCCGATATGTTAACCTCAGGATGAACATAGATATCGGAGATATAAGCAGGTTCCTTGATATCGATATAGACATCTCTGTATATACCGCCATAGGTCATGTAATCGATGACAAAACCAAAAGGCGGAGTGTTGAGACTCTCTCTGCTGTCAACCTTAACAGCAAGCACGTTATCCTCACCGAAGCATACCTTATCCGATATGTCTATAGTAAAAGCTGTATAGCCCGTATGATGAGCACCGATCTCTTCTCCGTTAAGGTAAACCGTGGCATCATGTCCCACGGCATCGAATGTGAGCAGGATCACCTTGCCCTTGTACTGCTCATCGATATTAAGGATACGCCTGTATCCGCTCACCATCTGATAGACGCTCTCATCAAAATAATTGTACGGAGTCTCCACTACGGAATGAGGGATACGTACTTCGGATGCCTCACCTTTATAATCCTTCGCCTTTAGATCCTCTGTAAACTCCGACGCAAACTGCCATTTATCACAAATGTATTGTCTCATATCATTCTCCAGTATCACTCAGGCCTGACTCTTGATCTTGGTGCTTATCTCTGCCACCTTCTCATCTGTCAGGATATATTTTTTGCTAAACCATATGATCGCTATGATCAGACCCGCTATAGGGATGACAGTCATCGTCATACGAAGTCCAACCTGTGAACTCTGCGGAACCTGAAGCGAGAAGTCGATCGCCTTGTCAGCTTCGGATACCTCTGTTCCGCTTGCGAGGCTGAAGATCGACAGGCAAAGAGAAGCTATAAATGCAGCTATGCCGCTTGCAAGCTTAACTACAAATGTCTGCATCGAGAATATAACAGATTCATCGCGTCTGCCGTTTTTAAGTTCGCCGTATTCCACGGTGTTAGCCAGGAATATTGTCGTTAATACCTGCAGCACACCGTTGGCAGCAAAGATAAAGAATCCCGGAATGAAAAGGATGAACACATTAGACATCGGAGTGAACGCGATACCAAGCAATACAGCGTATCCTATGATAGCGCTGCCAAGACATATATAAAATACCTTGATGTTGGAAGCGAACTTCCTAAGCAGCGGATAGAAGATCATCATTGACAGTATCTGAATCCCGCCGCCGAACATGTTAAACAGTGTATAGCTGTTGAACCACTCCGTTCCTCCGAAGTCGTATTTAAAGAAATAGATCACGAGATTGGATGTGATATATATCGAACAGTTGATAAGGACTATCGCTATAACTATAGCCATAGCCTGATCGTTCTGGACTAATGCTTTGAACATCTGTCCTACCGATGCGGTCTGCATATCGACAGTCGCCTTCTCTTTTATAAAAACACAGGTTATAGTGATGAACACTACAAAAAGAATGGCAATGACAAGTGAAAAATACTTAAAACCCACGATCTCATTGTTGCCGCCTATGGCATGGACAACGATCATAGTAAATATCGTTACAAGAGCTGAGCCTATACCCGCACAAGAACGCGCCAGAGTCGTCAGTCCTTCTCTCTCCTTGCCGCCTTCGGTAAAGGCCGGTATCATAGACCAATAAGGTATGTCCATCATCGTGTAGGTGACTCCCCACAGGATATAGAATATCGCTGCATAGGCCACCAAACCTTGTGCTCCTGCCGAAGGAGGTGCCGCAAACATAAGAAATAAAATAACGGCATTAGTGATCGTGCCTATCATGAGCCAGGGTCTGAACTTTCCCCACTTGGTCCTTGTCTTGGCTACTACTATGCCCATGATCGGATCATTGAATGCATCAAATATCCTGGCCACAAGCAGTATCACACCCATGGCTATCGCGCTCACACCCAAAAGGTCCTGATAATAATACAATACATAGCTTGCTGACAGCATATATACCATATCTTTACCGACTGCGCCGACACCATAAGCTGCTTTTTCTTTAATCGACAATCTCATAAAGTAACCCTCCGTTGCATAATTTTGTATACCCTGTATACAAAAGCATATAGTATTTTTATTTTATCAAAAAGAGAGTGTCTGCGCAATGCAAACACTCTCTGCTAAGTCCTTAAAAAATTCGGAAATAATCTTACTTCTTCATTAAGAAAGAAGGTATCTGTAACTGATTCTCTTCTATCTTGCTCTTGATATCGGTAGGCTTCTGCCCGAAGTTGCGCGGTGTATGAGGCACCGCTGCCCCTGCCTGTGTAGCCTTCTGTGCTCCTGCCGCATTAAGACTGCTTACAGACGGTCTGACACCGGGTGTGACACCCTCTGAGGCGGTAACCGGTCTGGCTAAAGGTGCTCCCGGAGTGATGCCGGGCCTTGCTGCCATTGGCGATCTCGATGTAAGACCGGCTCTGTTACCTAATGTCACATTGGTCTTGACCTCATCTAAACCTGTAGCGATAACTGTTATCTTACAGCTGTCAGGTTCTGATTCATCATACATGGCACCGAATATAAGATTGATATCTTCACCGGTGATCTCTTCAACATAACTTGCCGCATCATCAGCATCAAATACGCTGATATCGCCGGTAATGTTCATTATGACATCAGTAGCGCCCTTGATCGTAGTCTCAAGAAGAGGTGACTCAACGGCAGCCACGATGGCTTCCTTGGCCTTGTCATCACCTTTACCTACACCGATACCGATATGAGCTACGCCCTTGCCTCTCATAACCGTCTGAATATCTGCAAAGTCAAGGTTGATGAGTGAAGGAACATTGATAAGATCCGTGATACCTCTCACAGCCTGCTGAAGAACTTCATCCGCTCTCTTAAACGCTTCGGGCATTGTGGTACGTCTGTCCACGATGTCCAATATCTTCTGATTGGGGATAACGATAAGTGTATCAACATTCTCCTTAAGCTTCTCGATACCGCCTATCGCATTGTTCATACGTGTCTTAGCCTCGAAATGGAAGGGCTTGGTCACAACACCTACCGTAAGTATGCCCATATCCTTGGCGATCTTGGCTATAACGGGTGCTGCACCCGTACCTGTACCGCCACCCATTCCGCAGGTGACAAAAACCATATTATATGATCTTATAGCCTGCTGAAGTTCATCATAGCTCTCTTCAGCAGCTTTCTCTCCGACTTCAGGTCTGGCTCCTGCTCCAAGTCCTTTAGTAAGCTTCTCGCCGATCTGTAATGTTGTAGCCTTGCAGTTGGACAACCACTGTTTATCAGTGTTGACGCCCATAAAATCAACGCCTGTGATCTCTTCCTCTATCATTCTGTTGACAGCGTTATTGCCGGCGCCCCCGACACCAACAACCAATATTTTTGCTCCGCTCACTGCCTCGCTGTTTCTAATCTCAAGCAAAGGACTGTCCTCCTCTTACTATATCAAACGACATACTCCCATATACCGTTTTGCGTTCATACACATTGTATATAATATTATTTTTTTCTCGTTTTCGCAATGCTTTTTTTAACAAACCTGTAAAAAAGAGCCTATTCTCAACTTATGTAACCCTTTTGCCTTCCCAGTCA
>CAMNDJ010000105.1 GCA_946535225.1 uncultured Lachnospiraceae bacterium | reverse complement strand
ACACCTGAAGTGTAGTGTGTATGCAGCTGGATAGGCAGCTTGGTATTCTCCTTAAGAGTCTTAACTAACTCTGCAGCCCTGTAAGGAACCAGGAGTCCTGCCATATCCTTGATACAGATCGAATCCGCACCCATCTCTTCTATCTTCTTGGCCATGTCAGCCCAGTACTCAAGTGTATAAGCATCACCGAGTGTATAAGAAAGGGCAATCTGGCTGGAACCTCTGCCTTCCTGAACCTTGATCTTGTTGGTGGCATCAACGGCTGCCTGAAGGTTACGGAGATCATTTAAGCAGTCGAATATCCTGATTATATCGATACCGTTTGCAATAGACTTCTCAACGAATGCATATACGACATCATCCGCGTAGGGACGATATCCGAGGATATTCTGTCCTCTGAAAAGCATCTGAAGCTTGGTGTTCTTGAATCCGTCACGGAGCTTTCTGAGTCTCTCCCAGGGATCTTCCTTAAGGAATCTTAAGGATGCGTCAAATGTGGCACCGCCCCAGCACTCTACTGCAGCATAGCCGACTTTATCCATTTTATCTACGATCGGAAGCATCTTCTCGGTAGGCATTCTCGTAGCTATCAGAGACTGATGAGCATCACGGAGAACTGTCTCCATTATTCCAACCGGCTTTTTCGTAACTTCTGCCATGTTTTATTCCTCCTACATTATTCCGTATACTGCCATGAATGTTCCGGCAGCTACCGCTGTTCCTATAACTCCTGCTACATTAGGTCCCATGGCGTGCATGAGAAGGAAGTTGGTGGGATCAGCCTCCGCACCTACCTTCTGTGATACTCTGGCAGCCATAGGCACCGCAGAGACACCGGCTGACCCGATAAGTGGATTGATCTGCTGATGACTAAGCAGGCACATAAGCTTACCCAGCATAACTCCGCCGAATGTTCCGAAGGCGAATGCTATAAGTCCGAGTACGACTATCTTAAGTGTAGCCGCATTAAGGAATGCCTCGGCGCTTGTCGTAGCACCTACGGATGTTCCGAGGATTATAACGACAATGTACATAAGCGCATTGGACGCCGTATCTGTAAGCTGTCTTACAACTCCGCACTCCTTGAAGAGATTACCCAACATAAGCATACCAACCAAAGGCGCTGTCGTGGGAAGTATCATACATACCACTATGGTTATGACAATAGGGAAAAGGATCTTCTCAAGCTTTGACACAGGTCTTAGCTGTCCCATCTTGATCTTACGTTCCTTCTCAGTCGTGAAAAGCTTCATTATCGGAGGCTGTATGATCGGGACGAGCGACATATATGAATATGCTGCTACAGCTATGGGTCCTAAGAGATCCGTCTGCCCGAGCTTACCTGCAAGGAAGATGGATGTAGGACCGTCTGCACCTCCGATTATAGAGATAGAGGCTGCAGCCTTACCGTTGAATCCGAGTGCGATGGCTCCGAAATAAGCCATATATATACCCAGCTGAGCTGCCGCACCTAAGAGGAAGCTCTTGGGATTTGCGATGAGAGGACCGAAGTCTGTCATCGCACCTACGCCCATGAAGATAAGTGAAGGAAGTATCGCCCACTCATCCAGTTTGTAGAAATAATACAGAAGACCGCCGATTCCGTTAGGTGATTTCTCAAAGCTTAACATTATATCCGGATAGATATTGACAAGCAACATGCCGAATGCGATAGGGATAAGAAGCAATGGCTCAAATTCCTTGGCAATGGCAAGATACAGGAAAATACACGCTACAACGATCATCACATAGTTGCCCCAGGTCAGGTTAAAGAACGCTGTCTGATGCACCAGATTGTTCAATGTATTAGTTATATATTCCATGGTGTTCCTTTCTTAATAGTTTATTTTAAGATCTGTCCTGCCATTAGTTGAGTGTTGCAAGGACTGCACCGGCTTCTACGGCATCACCCACAGAAACCTCGATGCTTGCTACTGTACCGTCTGAAGGAGCGACCACAGGGATTTCCATCTTCATAGCTTCGATGATGACAACAGCGTCACCCTTCTTAACAGCAGTACCTACACCTGCTTCGATCTTGAACACCTTACCTGCGGCACCGGCCTCGACCTTGATGCTGCCTGCGTTTCCGCTTGCCTTGGGAGCTGCTGCGGGAGCAGCCTTGGGTGCTGCCTTGGGAGCTGCCTTAGCTACAGGAGCTGCGCCGTTTCCGGAACCTTCCTCAACAACTACGTCATATACATTGCCATTAACAGTAATGGTATAATTCTTCATCTTAATTTCCTCCGTTTTCTAATATCTTCTTCTGATTGAACGTACTACGTAGCCGTCTGCTGACGCAGCGCCTTCAGAAGCAGCGATCGCCGCAGCGATGACAGCTATCAGTTCGGTATCATCCTGTGTCTGCTCATTTGCTTCGATCTGAGCCACAGCCTTGTCAACCGAATCAGTCTTCTCTGCCTTGGCCGTCTTCTTGTCTGCAGCAGAATTCTGCAGATTATTGACGATCTTAAACAGAGAGATAATAAACATCAGTATGATAAGTACCACGAACACCGTACCCATTCCGAGTAATGTGTTCATACCGGCATTCTCCATCATCTCGCCGAATGTGAAATTGACATTTGTAAGGACTGATGTCACCTTACCATCCTTAGGGCTTATATTGATCTTGACATTGGCAGTTCTGACATTACCGTCAGGAGCCTTGTTCGTTCCCTTGATGATGGCTTCGATAAGGAGTTCTTCATCACTCTCCTCATATGTCACATTTTCTATTCCTGCATATGCACCCAAGTCCTTAAGTGCGATCGAATAGTTATCAACCGCTGCTCTTAAGACTTCTTCGTCCATCCCGTAATAATCCTCGATGGTCATATTGTACTGTGAGAGCATGGTCTTAAGATCATCTACCGATCTTCCTTCGGCAGTCAGTTCATCAATGGCTGCAACATAAGAATCCGTTGCATTCTGTATCATCTCCGCAGAGAATCTGGATTCCTTAACGACATTGCTCTCTCCACATGCAGTCAATCCGGCAAGACAGGTCATCATACCCAATATAAGCATTAATTTCTTCATATCAAGTATCTTCCTTTCTTAAATCACTTATATAGCTGCATGTTTCTTGTCAGGTATGTCAACCGCTTTGGTATATAACATATCAAGGGCGCCTGCAACATACTTTCTTGTATCTTCGGGAGCGATGATCGTATCTACAAGACCGCGTCTTGCAGCAGACTCCACTCCATTCTGAAGGGCATCATATTTCTTCTCGCACTCTGCGACTTCATCGGCACTCTTGCCTTCACAGATGATCTGAGCGGCGAACTTGCCGTCCATCGTTCCGACCTTTGCACTGTTCCATGCGAATGTCATATCTGCACCAAGAGCCTTGGAATTCATGATGATCCCGGCACTTCCGTAAGCCTTGCCTACGATCACATTGACCTTAGGAACGGTTGATGAAGCAAATGCAGATGTAAGGACAGCAGCCTCTCTGGCATTTCTCTTCTCAGAGCACATGCAGTTCTTAAATCCTGTCACATTTGTAAGCGTGATCATCGGGATCTCGAAAGCATCACAGAACTTAACGAACGCCGAAGCCTTCTCCATGCCCTTTGCTGAAAGGACTGCATCGAACTTCTCTTTACTCTTGCCTTCCTCATCAAGGATCTCGCTTCTGTTGGCAATAACGCCTACAGTGTCGCCGTTGAGCTTAATAAAGCCCGTAACCATATCCTTGGCGTACTCAGCCTTGGTCTCTATGAATCTGCCGTTGTCGGCAATGAGTGAAGCGGCTACCGAAGTATCACCTGCGCAACCTGCTATGCCGTCGCATGAACGGTTAAGATCATCATCACAGTCATCAAATGCGGTAGATTCGCAGTTACCGGGAAGAACCTCGATAAGTTCTCTGATACCCGCATAGATCTCAGCCTCATCGCCGACAAAATCAACGTTTCCAGCCTCTTCTGCCTGGAATGATGCAGCTGATGAATCGCATTTATTCTCATAATTGCCGCAGATGGCATCGGGTGAATTGACGAACATCTTGCCCGTCTTTGACTCCATGAAAGTGAAGTCGCAGAGTGCGGGGATAACGGACAAACCGCCGCCGCATGAACCGAATACCGCAGTTATCTGCGGGATGATGCCTGAAGCCATGGACATTGCAGCATATACATCACCCATAGCATTAAGTGCATCCATTGACTCCTGTAATCTCACACCCGTTGAATCGATGAATCCGATAACGGGAGCGCCAACCTTAAGAGCCATGTCGTAAAGGTTAACGATCTTGCTTGCATGCATCTCGCCTATGCTGCCTCCCAAAACGGAAGCATCCTGGCTGTAGACATACACAAGTCTGCCGTCGATAACGCCATATCCGGTAACAACACCGTCAGACGGAGTATCGGCAGCATTGAGGTTGAAGTCAGTCGCCCTGGCTGTTACACCGGCACCGATCTCAACGAAGCTGTTCTCGTCAAGCACAGAGGCGATCCTCTGGCCAGCCTTACTCGTAATACTCATTGAAAGCCCTCCATTTATGTATTTATAAAGATTTTTATGCACTAGGCACAAGTATAGCATAAAAAAACTCAAAGAAAAAGAATTTTCTTTGAGTTTTATCTACATTTTTTCCTATATAATGTTTATCCTCTTTTCATGACGCTCTGCGTCTACATACTCTTCATAAGAGCCTCGAGTCTGTCCTCTTCAGATGCAAACCCGTCATCTTTACCCGATTTAGGCGCAGTCTCCTTCTTATCTGCCTCTTTCTCTTTTCCTTTCAGGGTCTTTTCTCCGACCTCTTCATCCGGATCAAACTTATCGAAG
>CAMNDJ010000104.1 GCA_946535225.1 uncultured Lachnospiraceae bacterium | reverse complement strand
GAGGCGCACGGATACCCGGGCGAACATCAGTACACGGACGAACCGTAACATGCCGGGCGAACATCAGTATACGGACGAACCATAACATGCCGGGCGAACAGTCACAGACCATCGAGAATAGCAATATAGCAGAAGGGAGAGCATATGAAAGAACGAGGGATACTCACGGTCATATCCGGATTCTCGGGAGCCGGCAAAGGTACACTGGTCAAAAAACTGATATCGGAATATGACAATTATTCGCTCTCCATATCAATGACGACAAGGGCTCCGAGACCGGGCGAGGAAAACGGAGTAAGCTATTTCTTTATAGACAGGGAGAGCTTCGAGCGTAATATTGAGAACGGACTCATGCTTGAACATGCCGAGTATCAGGGCAATTACTACGGAACGCCGAAGGAGTATGTTGAGCAGCAGCTCGCATCGGGAAGAGACGTGATCCTTGAGATCGAGTATCTTGGGGCATTTCAGGTAAAAAAGATGATGCCTGAGGCATTGCTGCTTTTTGTGACACCTCCGTCAGCCGAAGAACTCTTAAGGAGGCTCAGAGGCAGGAATACGGAGACGGAAGAGCAGATCCGGGGGCGTATGCGCCGCGCCATAGAAGAAGCAGTCATAGTAGACAGATATGAGTATATCCTGCTCAACGATGATCTTGACACATGTGTCAGAGAGACACACGAGATCATACAGAATGCTAAATACAGCGTATCACGTAACGCTGCGTTTATAGATCAGATCAGAAAAGAATTACATGAATTGAAGGATTAGGAGGAGATAAATCATGTTACATCCGTCATATTCAGATCTTATGAAGGTTGTTAATGCAGATGTGGAGCCCGGCGAGACCAAGGTGGTAAACAGCCGTTATTCCATCGTTATGGCAACAGCCAAGAGAGCCCGTCAGATAGTTGACGGAGACGAGCCTTTGGTAGATGATTACGAGAACAAGCCTTTGTCTATCGCTGTTGAGGAGCTCAACCAGGGTAAGATCAAGATAATAGCCGATGATGAACTCGAGGATTTCGAGAACGACATCAAGGCTCAGGCAGCAGTCAAGGCTGCAGAGATCATGGAGCAGAGAGCTGAAGCAATGAAGCTCGAGGCAGAGGCTGCAGCGGAAGCCGAAGCAGAAGAGCCTGTGCCTAAGAAGACCAGAAAGACCAAGGCTGCAGCAGAGGCCGAAGAAGCCGAGGCTGCTGAGGAAAAAGCAGAAGACGCTGAGGAGTAACTGGCTTAAATGAAGGTAGCCGTAATATCCTTAGGTTGTGATAAGAATACAGTAGATACCGAGATGATGCTCGGCATCCTAAGCGACTCCGGACATGAACTCGTATACGACGAGTCGGAAGCTGACGCTGTTGTCATAAACACCTGTGCCTTCATACTCGATGCAAAGAAGGAGAGTATCGATACTATTCTTGAATGCGGTCGGTTAAAAAATGTGCGACTGACTACAGGGCAGGGCGGACCGCGCTTCATCATCGTAGCGGGCTGTCTGGCACAGAGATATAAGGATCAGATCGTCAGTGATATCCCGGAGGTCGATGCGATATTAGGCGTGCAGTCATTTGATGAACTGGGAACGGTGTTGTCGCAACTTGAAGCAGAAGCCGGGGCCATCGGGGCTGTCTATAGCGATGCAGTCGATGCGAAGCAGAAACCTGTTTATAAGGAGCATACGACCCGCAGAGACCCTATCGTGCGCATGGCTCCGTTGACGGATGCACCGGTAAGCGGTCATAAGAGGCTTGTCACGACTCCTATGCATTACGCATATATGAAGATCGCCGAAGGATGTGACAAGAGATGCACTTATTGCAGCATCCCGGGCTTTAAGGGCGGCTATCGTTCGGTCCCCATGGAGACTCTTATTGGGGAAGCCGAAGATCTGGCTGACAGAGGTGTAAGGGAACTGATCCTTGTCGCACAGGAGACTACGCTCTACGGCATAGATCTGTATAAGAAGAGAAGTCTTACGGAGCTGATAGAGAAGCTTGCATTCATTGACGGTATAGAGCATATAAGGCTTCTGTATTGTTATCCCGAAGAGATCTCGGATGAGCTCATAGACCTCATGAAGAGACAACCTAAGCTCTGTCACTATCTCGACATGCCGATACAGCACGCATCGGATGATGTGCTTAAGCGCATGGGCAGACATACGGATGAAGCTCATTTAAGAGCACTCATTGAGAGGTTGAGGACTGAGATCCCGGATATATGCATCAGGACGACTTTCATCACGGGCTTCCCGGGTGAGACGCATGCGGATCATAAGAAGCTTCTTAAGTTTGTTAAAGACATGCGTTTTGACAGAATGGGCGTATTTACATATTCGCCCGAGGAAGGGACGCCTGCGGCATCGATGAAGCATCAGGTGCCCGCGTTTTTGAAAAAGAAGCGCCGCGATGAGATCATGAAGCTTCAGCAGAAGATCGTATTTGAGACAAATAAGGCGCTTGAAGGCAGACATATGAAAGTGGTGATCCAGGGCTACATCCCCGAAGACGGAGTAAGTGTGGCCAGGTCATACCGCGATGCACCCGATGTTGACGGCAGCATATTTGTTGAATCAGACAGAGAATATATGAGCGGAACGGAGATAGGTGTTAAGATCACGGGCTTTAACGGTTACGATCTTATCGCGATCCCGGAAGAGTAGTTAATGATCGCGATCGCTTAGACGGATCGTACACAGACGTAGATCGCACATACCCCGGATCCCGCCAAGGAATGACAGAAGTGTCATAAGACACGCACATACATGGAGAATTACTATGAATCTTCCCAATAAACTTACAATACTGCGAATGGTGCTCATCGTACCATTCGTAATTATATTACTGACGGATTGCTTCGGCGAACCTTCGAGGTGGATCGCACTTGCGATATTCATCGTAGCATCACTGACCGACATGCTCGACGGCAAGATCGCGCGCAAGTACAACCTCATCACCAACTTCGGCAAGTTCATGGACCCGTTAGCCGACAAGGTACTGGTATGCTCGGCCATGATCTGTCTCGTGGAGCTCAACCCCGACATGCTTCCGTCCTGGGCGGTCATCATCATAATCGCCCGCGAATTTATCATAAGCGGCTTCAGACTCGTGGCATCCGATGCGGGCATCGTCATCGCAGCGAGCTGGTGGGGCAAGTGCAAGACCGTTTCGCAGATGGTCATGGTGATACTGATGCTTGCAGACATAAAGGTCTCATTCATGCCGACAGTAATAAGCGTCGTGATGTACATCGCCGTTGCGCTCACAGTTATCTCGCTGTGTGATTATATATGGAAAAACAGGAGCGTTTTAGCTGACAGGTGATCCGGGGTTCGTTCACCCTGCGGGGCGAACACCGCATCCGGGTAACTGTGTCACAGTCGCGTCTTTGGTTGGAATGCTCAGGTATCGGCCGGACCTGTTAAGGCCGGCAGAGGTAGAAGAATGAATGATAAGCTTACTGTAGAACTCATATCGGTCGGAACAGAGATTTTGATGGGAAATATCATCAATACGAATGCGGCTTTTTTAGCAGAGCAGTGTGTGAGGTTAGGTCTTAACTGCTATTATCAGGATGTAGTGGGTGATAATGCAGACAGGCTTAAGGCTACGATAGATACGGCGTTAGGACGCGCGGACATCATCATCTTAGGCGGAGGACTCGGACCTACGCAGGATGACCTGACCAAGGAGACGGCAGCCGAATGCATGGGCAGAAAGCTGTATATGGATGAGGATTCCAAGGCTGCGATAAGTGATTACTTTGCACGTACGGGAAGAACGCCTACCGATAATAACTGGAAGCAGGCCATGATGCCGGAAGGATGTATCATCCTGCCTAACCATAACGGAACGGCTCCGGGATGCATCATAGCGGACAAAGAGAATAACAAGCATGTGATCTTGCTGCCGGGCCCCCCGGAAGAATTAAAGCTCATGTATACGGAATCGGTGGAGCCTTATCTTAGATCTCTCATGAAGGGGACGATATGGTCAAAGACCGTCAAGATCTGCGGAATAGGCGAGAGCAGAGCCGAGAGTATGATAGAGGATCTTATCGATTCACAGACCAATCCCACTATCGCAACGTACGCCAAGACGGGCGAGGTTCATATAAGAGTGACGGCATACGGCGAAGACGAACAGTCGGCCAAGAAGCTGGTCAAGCCCATGGTCAAGGAACTCAAATCGCGGTTCGGAGAATATATCTATTCGACTGAAGAAGACGTGACGCTTGAAAAGGCCGTTGTTGATCTTATAACAGGTAACGGACTTACGGTGAGCACTATAGAATCCTGCACCGGAGGACTGCTTGCCGGCAGACTTATAAGCGTGCCCGGAGTGTCGGATGCATTTAAGTCCGGTCTCATCACATATTCCAATAAATCCAAGAGAAAGCTCGCCGGTGTCAAAAAGAGTACTCTTGATAAGTACGGAGCTGTCAGCAAACAGACCGCCGCAGAGATGGTCAAGGGCGTTGCCGCACTTACCAAGACGGATGTTGCCGTTGCGACTACAGGTATAGCAGGGCCCGACGGCGGAACACCGGAAAAACCCGTGGGACTCGTATATATAGCCTGCTACGTATGCGGTAATGTGACCGTAACGGAACACCATTTCAACGGGACCAGGCAGAAGATCAGGGACAATGCGGTGACTTCCGCTCTTAATCTCATGAGGCGATGCATACTTGAATATTGCAGTAAGAAGGCTTTCGGCGGAGAGTGACAGTGACTGAGGGCCGGAGTTGTCGGGCCTTTTGGCATATGAAGTATAGCCATGGATCAGGGCGTTCGTATGCCGGATGTTTGTGCATATTATATAAAAACC
>CAMNDJ010000103.1 GCA_946535225.1 uncultured Lachnospiraceae bacterium | reverse complement strand
GTGTTCGCCCTGAGTGTGAGTTGACTTCGAGGGCGGATGAGGCGAGCGCGGTCGGGTTTACCCCGGAGAGGGAAGTGACGAATAGAGAATAATGTAAATGAGATCCCACGGACTTAGGTTCGTGGGATTTTTATAGTCAGACCTTGATAATCGTGATAAAATTACTTATATCGGAAGGACCATTAGAATATAGGAATGATGGGAGGAACAGATCATGAAATCATTTATGAAAGAATTCAAGGAGTTCATATCCAAGGGTAATGTGATGGATATGGCAGTAGGTATCATCATCGGTGGCGCGTTCACGGCTATCGTTACATCGCTTGTGGATGATGTGATCATGCCGATCATTTCGCTTCTTACGGGCGGATTTGATTTCTCGGCACTGTGTATCGTGCTCGGTGAGGGAGAGGGTGCTGCTACACTTAATTACGGCGCGTTTATCGCAGCGATCATCAATTTCCTCATAATCGCGGTTGTGGTATTCTGTCTTATTAAGAGTATCAATAAGTTTAAGAAGAAGCAGGAAGAGGCACCTACGACGAAGGATTGCCCGTACTGCTTTGAGAAGATCAATATCAAGGCGACGAAGTGTCCTCATTGCGGCTCGGAGGTTAAGTAGGGTAGCTGTTTATTCTATGACGTAGAGAATTGCGGATGATAAAAGGCTCGGGACAGTGTTCGCCCGGGCCTTAACTGTGTTCGAGTGATAGAGTGTCAGCCGCTACCACTTTTTCTTAGGGCAGCGTAAGGCCGCGACATAGGCGCGGTATTCGACGTAACAGCCGCAGGCGTCACAGGTGGCGTCGTTAAGCTTATCACATGAAATGCATATGGAGAGTCTGGCTTCGTAGGTATCTGAATCTGCGCGGTCAGACTCTTTTATCCTGTCTAAGTATTTATGAAGTTGTGCTCTGTCTTCCTCGGCTCTGTCGCGAAGCAGGCAGCGGGGGCAGATGCGGGTGTAATCTGTGTCGGTCATACCAAAAGTATAGCACATAACGTAATGTGAATGTTGATTTATGGGATTGATGAGCGTGAGTTAACATTATAAGATATATCTGTAGTGAGATATTAGCAAAGAGGGAATGTTATGGAAGAGAAGAGCATGAGACTTGAGTCTGTACCGCTTAATAAGATAAGGATCGCAGATGATTTCTGGGGCAGGTACATGAGACTTGTGACTGACAAGATACTTCCGTACCAGTGGGAAGTGCTAAATGACAGGGTATCAGATGCTGAGCCCAGTCATTGCATCAGTAATTTTGAAATCGCTGCAGGCAGGAAAAAAGGCGAATTTCAAGGGTTCGTATTTCAGGATACCGATCTGGCCAAATGGATCGAGGCGGCTGCGTATTCACTTGCGTTTGCGCCGGATCATAAGCTTGAGCAGACTGTAGATGAGGCTATAGAACTCATAGGTGAGGCACAGTGTCCGGACGGGTATATCAATACATATTTTACCGTAAAGGAACCGGAGGGGAGATTTAAGAATCTCTCAGAGGGGCATGAACTGTATACTGCAGGACATATGATGGAGGCGGCAGTTGCCTATTATGAGGTTACGGGTAAGGACCGCTTTCTTAAGATCATGTGCAGGATGGCAGACCTTCTGTGTGATGTGTTCTTCTCCAAGGCGTATGAGCATGGGGTACCGGGACATCAGGAAGTTGAGATCGGTCTTGTCAAGTTATACCGCGTGACAGGAAATCGCAGATATCTTGAACTTGCTAAGGCATTTATCGACAGAAGGGGAGTAGAACCTAATTATCTTGCTACGGAGAAGCTTAGGCCTGATTGGGTAGATGTCTTCCATAACCCGGATCCGTATATTCCTGAGTATGCCCAGAGTGATGAACCGGTTAAGATGCAGAAGACAGCCAGGGGACATGCGGTAAGGGCAGTATATATGTACTCTGCAATGGCTGATCTTGCATATGAATATGATGATCAGGAGCTTCTCAGGGCGTGTGAGACATTGTATGAAGATATAGTGGGCAAACAGATGTATATCACGGGCGGGATCGGGCAGAGCGGTCTGTATGAGCGATTCACGACTGATTTCGATCTGCCTAATGACAGAAATTATTCCGAGACATGTGCGTCTATAGGGCTGGCTCTTTTCTGTCGCAGGATGGCACAGATTACACATGATGAGAAGTATGTATCTACGATGGAGACTGCTCTCTGTAATACGGTCCTTGCCGGGATAGCATTAGACGGAGAGAGCTTCTTCTATGTTAATCCGTTAGAGGTGTGGCCTGATAATCTGCTTCCTTATACATCCATGGCACATGTGAAGGCCGTCAGGCAGAAATGGTTTCCCTGTGCGTGCTGTCCTCCCAATATCGCAAGAACACTGGCTTCTCTCGGAGAATATGCGGTATCTGTCCTGCATGATTCCGTATGGATCAATATGTTCGTGGGGTGCGAATTCGAGATGAAGGTGTGCGGTGCACCTGTTATTGTAAAGATCGAGTCAGCTATGCCTTTTGAGGGAAAGGTTAAGATTGCGGTCAGGAAGAAACGAACGGGTGAAGATGACAGTGAGCCGTCAGAAGGATCTCAGACGGAAGATATCGGAGCATTAATGGATGGAGCCCTCACTGAATTGAGCCTCATGCTTCGCATTCCTTCGTATGCAAAGAACAGCAGGATCAGCGTATGTACGAAAGATGCAGATGACTCATCTTGCGGAAATTCCGGGTATCAGGAGCAGAATGCTGTAGCCTTAGAGATATCTGCTACGGGGATTGGCAGAGAACCTGAGACTGGCAGCAGACAATCCTTCCGGCAGCACGGTAATGATCATTCTGAGGGGTCGTTCCATGAGATTCGGATACCGCTTGCTTACGATCATGACACGACTGTCATATATGAATTTGATATGCCGGCTGAGTTTATCTACGCCAACAGCAATGTACGGGCCGATGCCGGCAAAGTCGCCGTGGTCAAGGGACCGATGGTATATGCAGCCGAACAGATCGATAACGGTGCCAACCTTGCAGCTTTTGAGGTCGATACGGAGCAGGGGATCACGGAAGAATATCGTGCAGATCTTTTGGGCGGCTGTATGATGCTAACCGTGCATGGATACAGGCTGGTCGATGACGAACCGGAGAAGCTGTACAGTGCTGCCGCACCTAAGAAGGTTCCGGCAGTTCTTAAGCTCATCCCGTATGCTTACTGGAATAACAGGGGACAGGGTGAGATGACGGTATGGATGAGGAAACATTGAGGTATTGAAGCGGTTCCGGGTGTTCGCCCCGAACGGGAGCACGCTTGGAGGGGGAGAGAGTCGGAAGCGGTGGATTTTTGCCTGAGTGAATGGTATATTAGTAAGAGTAATGCATTGTATGGTATGAAACTATGAAGTGAGGGTTATGTATGGCTAGGTTGGTGATCAATGAGACGAAGAAACTGGGGACTGTAGAGCCTGAAGTGTACGGGCATTTCTCGGAGCATCTGGGCAGATGTATCTATGAGGGACTGTATGTCGGCGAGGATTCGGATATCCCCAATGTAAACGGCATGCGTAAGGACGTGGTCGAGGCTCTTAAGGAAATGCAGCTTCCGGTGCTTCGCTGGCCGGGTGGATGTTTCGCGGATGAGTATCACTGGAAGGACGGTATCGGCGAGAAATCTAAGCGTAAGAAGATGGTCAACACCCACTGGGGCGGCGTGACCGAGGATAACAGCTTCGGTACGCATGAGTTCATGGAGCTGTGCCGTCAGATCGGCTGCAAGACCTATGTTAACGGTAACTTAGGAAGCGGTACGATCCAGGAGATGAGCGAATGGGTCGAGTATATGACGTTCGACGGTGAGTCGCCGATGTCGAACCTGCGTAAGGCCAATGGCGCCAAAAAGGGCTGGAAGGTTGATTACTTCGGAGTCGGTAACGAGAACTGGGGTTGCGGCGGCAACATGACTCCCGAGCACTATGCCAACGAGTATCGCCGTTATCAGACATATGTGCGTCAGTATGATCCGGAAAAGCCTATCGTCAAGATAGCATGCGGCGCCAACAGTGATGACTATAACTGGACTGACAAGGTGATGGAGACATGCTTTGACGGTACGCCCGAGCATCTTCACGGTCATATGGATATGATCTCGCTTCATTACTATACGATGCCGGAGGGCTGGGAGCCTAAGGTGAGCGCAACAGAGTTTGATGATGTGCTGTGGTACAAGACGCTGCGTGGCGCATACAAGACGGATGAACTTATCCGCCGTCATGTGACGATGATGGATAAGCATGATCCCGACAAGAAGATAGGCTTATCTGTAGATGAGTGGGGCACATGGTATCTGGTAGAGCCCGGTACGAATCCCGGATTCCTCTATCAGCAGAATACAGTGCGTGATGCGCTCGTTGCAGGTATCTCTCTTAACATATTCAATAAGCATTGTGACAGAGTCAAGATGGCTTGTATCGCACAGCTTGTCAATGTGCTTCAGTCAGTGATCTTAACAGACGGAGACAAGATGCTGCGTACTCCTACTTATCATGTGTTCCATATGTATCGTCATCATCAGGGAGCAGAGCTTGTTGAGAGTTCACTTTCGGGTGTCGGTATGACCGGGGCTAAGGATGCGTCGGGTGAGGATGTTGAGGTTCCTGAGATCACTGAATCCGTTACTGAGCGTGACGGCGTGATCACCGTGACTGTATGTAACCTTTCTGTGGATAAGGCAGCAACGCTTGATATGCAGCTTGCATGCGACAAGGATTACTCTGTTGTCGAGGCCTCTGTTGTCGGCGGCGAAGATCCTCATGCCTACAATACTTTCGATGATCCCGATAAGGTCGTTGAGAGGAAGTTTGACGGATGCAAGAAGGTTGCGGGGAATAAGTTTGAATTGTCGCTTCCTGC
>CAMNDJ010000102.1 GCA_946535225.1 uncultured Lachnospiraceae bacterium | reverse complement strand
AAAAAGTTCAAGTATCAGAACTGCATATAGGATCATTTTGGCAGCGGTCGTGATCATACTGGCGACGGTTCTGGTCATGTTTTTGCGCAAGCCGTACGGCGGGGCCTATGATCTTGATAAGATGCTGCCTAAGCTTGGGCAGGCACCGGTGTATGTGGAACTTAAGGACGGCGTTACGTTTGAGACCATGTATATGGCAGAGAAAGACATGCAGGTCAAGGGCGTGGAGCTTCTGATGGTCCATACTGACGAAGAGATCGATCCCGACGTCATGAATCCTTCGGTGCACTTAGAAGTCATCGACATGCTGTCATCGGATTCTGCTCCCGTGTGGACGGAAGATATATATCTGAGCCAGATCAGACAGGGAGAATGGTCACACATACCCGTCACATTTGATATGCTTGATACGCATATGTATTCCTATGAGTTCACTCCGGTCGGATGCAATCCGTATTTCATGAAAGTCGAGGCTTATGAACCGGGGATATCCTTGGGATTTGAAGTGTTAAGTGACAGAGTGATCACTTATGGAGATGTATTTTATTATTCGATCCCGTTAATTATCCTTGCATCACTTCTTGCGATCCTTATTATACTGTTTGGAACAGACAGAGTATTTGCGACGGTAAGAAAGGTATGGCCGCACAGTCATAAGATATTCAATATAGCTTTTCTCATCATTCTTTTTGTCACATTATCGCTTAAGATATATAAGACGGCTTATGTAGACGGGATATACATATCCGCTGATTCCGACGGATATTTAAGAGAGGCCGTGAATCTCATAGCAGGCAACGGTTTTTCATATGAGGGACTGGCAGGTTATAAGAGTCATTTTGCCAACTGGCCGATCATATATCCTGCGATGATCGCATTGATGATGCTCATTACCGGTGCCAATGCATATCTTGCGAGCAAGTACCTGACCATCGTCCTTTTGGCGCTGATACTGATCGTTCTGTATGTTGCGTTTAAAGATAAGGCGTGGATCTATTCCCTGGCATTTACAAATCTCGGGTTTTTAGGGATTGCATATCATACCTGGAGTGAACTACCGTTTATCATCTTCCTGATGCTGTTTGCGTTTGCTATGGCTAAGATCGTAAGCCTAGATACTGTTAAGGTGTCAACTTACATATGGCTGGGATCAAGTGCACTTGCAGCATTCTTAACAAGGTATTTCGGTATGTATCTGTGGTTTGTTGCAGGGATGTACTGGGTGCTTTTACTTATTCTGTATTTAAGATCAAAGTCTGATAACGGTGTTCGCCCCGAGGCAGGAAAAAGTGAAAGCCCTGATAAGACCAAGTCGCCTTCGCATTTTTATTTCAGAAAACTAATAAGTATTGCGATAAGTATGGGAGTAAGCGGTGTACTTGCCTTTGGATATCTTATCATGAATAAGATCCGTAACGGAAATCCTACGGGGGTTGCGAGAGGTACGTGGTGGGACGACTATATGAGTCTTACCAATGACCTGATAAGGAGTCTGGTCACGGAAGTGTTCAATGTGTTCTCACTGGATGTGCCGGAAGTGATAGATAAAATGGAGCCGAGGCTGCAGGTGTGGGTGATCCTGCTTGTTAATGTACTTGTGATCGCACTTATCGCAAACTGCCTGAAAAGGATTGGGGCAGGAACGGATCGGACCGCGTTAAGCGAAGGGGTAAGCGGCAGAGACAAGACCGGAATTAAAGGCATCATGGATGCTCTTATGAATCCCTCCATGGTCTTTGTCACTATGGCAGTGGTCTATTATGCGATGTTCATCGTGATCAGATACAGATCGAGCATGGATACTTTCTACTTCAGATTCTTTGCACCGGCAACGATACTTCTGGTCATGGGTCTTATAGGCTTGATGCTTGGCGGTATGGACGGATTTAAGAGTGGTAAGAGCAGCACGGATAAAGATGCGGATGATGCATGTGAAAGTAACGCAGGCGGTCAGCGCTTTAAGACGCCGTTATCTGTGTTAGCAGTCGCTGTCACCGTCATACTCTTAGCGGATCTTACGGATACGGCCGGCAATATGTACAGGATGCGCTATGAAGTACCTTATTATGATATAATCACGGGCACTTGGGACGAGGCATATTCGGAGATCCCCGATCACAGCGTGATCCTCTGGAATCCGATGGATTTCAGGAGCAGCTGGTACAGACCGGATGTATATTCCGGAGATCTGGGCATGGAAGATACATGGGATGATCTCTGTGAGCGTTACTATGGTTCGGATCATATATGCATGTTACGTGTGGATGCGGAAGTCGTCGTTAATGACGGCAGTTATGATGCTTCGATCACGGACAGACTTAAAGAAGCTCTGGATATGGTCGAACCTTATAACTCATATGTAGTGATCGATAAATGACAGACCGACACGGCGTATCTGTAAAGTTTTACGAAGATATGGTAAAATGATTTAGTCGCTTGGACAACAAAGATGACTTAAGACAGGAGTTTGGATGGACAAGATCGCGGTTTTGATACCATGTTATAACGAAGAACAGACCATAGAGAAGGTGGTGCGGGATACAAAGGCTGCATTGCCTGATGCGGTCGTATATGTTTATGATAATAATTCCACGGACAGGACGGTTGAACTGGCAAAGGGTGCCGGCGCCATAGTTCGCCATGAATATATGCAGGGCAAGGGCAATGTAATAAGAAGGATGTTCCGCGAGATCGATGCCGAAGCATATATAATGGTGGACGGTGATGATACCTATCCCATGGAATACGCCGCAGAGATGGTCGATAAGGTCTTAGATCACAATGCTGACATGGTAGTTGGCGACAGGTTATCCAGCACGTATTTTACGGAGAATAAGAGGCCGTTCCATAACTTCGGCAATTCTCTTGTAAGGGCCAGCATCAACAGCCTTTTTAAGTGCGAGATCAAGGACATCATGACGGGCTTCAGGGCATTCAGTTATCAGTTCGTTAAGACCTTCCCCGTGATGAGCAAGGGCTTCGAGATCGAGACCGAGATGACGATACACGCTGTCAGCAATAACATGCAGGTTGAGAATGTGGTCGTCGAATACAGAGACAGACCGGCCGGATCAGAGAGCAAGCTCAATACCTATTCAGACGGGATCAAGGTCATTTTTACGATAATAAGACTCTACAGAGAGTACAAGCCGTTCGGATTCTTCGGATTGCTCGCACTGTTGCTCATAGCCATAGCCGGAGGATTCTTTATCCCTGTGTTCATTGAATATTGGGAGACGGGACTGGTGAAGAGATTCCCGACGCTCATCGTCTGTGGATTTGTGGGGCTGGCGGCGGTTCAGAGCTTCTTTGCAGGGATGATACTTCAGAACATCGCAAGACGCGACAGAAAGGATTTTGAACTTGATCTGGTGCGGCTTAACAGGCATCTGACATCATAGAACGGACAGAGAGTTGATCTGTCTCTGACATGGACAGGGATTTATTAGCGGATAGGAGAGATACTGATTATGAAGATCGCAGTAGCAGGAACAGGATATGTAGGACTGGTGGCGGGTGTCTGCTTCGCGGAAGTGGGACATGAAGTCACCTGCGTGGATATAGATGAGAAAAAGGTCAAGCTTATGGAATCCGGAGTTTCCCCCATATATGAGGAGGGACTTGAGGAACTCATGAAGAAGAACAATGCGACCGGAAGGCTGCATTATACTACGGACTATGCATCGGCCTACAAGAATGCGGAGGCGATATTTATCGGTGTAGGTACGCCCGAGATGCCTGACGGATCGGCAAACTTAAGCTTCATAGCAACCGTCTGCAGGCAGATCGCAGAGAATGTGGAACATGACACGCTTGTCGTTGTTAAGTCGACAGTACCTGTCGGAACCAATGACAAGGTTGAGCAGTTTATCAAGGATTTCCTTGTTAAGGATGTTAAGGTAGAGGTCGCTTCGAATCCCGAATTCCTCGCACAGGGCACGGCGGTACATGATACGCTGCATGCGGCCCGTATAATCATCGGTACCGAATCTAAGGAAGCTGAGGCCAAGCTCATGGAGATCTATGAGCCGTTCCATCTTCCCATCGTATCCGTTAAGCGCAGAAGTGCAGAGATGATCAAATATGCCTGCAACGATTTCCTTGCTCTTAAGATAAGCTATATGAACGACATCGCCAACCTCTGTGAGTTGGTAGGCGCCGATATAGAAGATGTTGCCAGAGGTATGAGTTATGATGCCAGGATAGGTGAGAGATTCTTAAATGCGGGAATAGGTTTCGGCGGAAGCTGCTTCCCCAAGGATACCAAGGCGCTTAAGTTCTTAGCCCGCCAGAACGGTTATGAGCTTAAGACCGTGGAAGCCTGTGTGGATGTCAATACAAGACAGAAGCTCAGACTGTTTGAGAAAGCCAAGGATCGTATGATCACATTTAACGGCTTAAAAGTGGCTGTTCTGGGTCTTACTTTCAAAGCCGGCACGGATGACCTGCGTGAGGCACCTTCATCGGTAAATATCAAGGCCTTGCTTGAACAGGGCGCAGACATATACGCTTATGATCCTGCCGGAATACCCAGATCTAAGCAGCAGTTCCCCGAAGGAGCGATCGACCGCGGAACGATGCATTATGTGGGATCGCCTGAAGAAGCTCTTAAGGAAGCCAATATATGCTTCGTATTTACTGAGTGGGGAGAGATAAGACAGATCGCTCCGGCTAAGTTCAAGGAACTGATGCGCACACCGCTCGTATATGACGGCCGTAACCTCTACAGCCCTGCTGAAATGTCTGAGGCGGGAGTGGAATATTACAGTATCGGCAGATAGAATGCAAAAGTACCAAAGCCCGGTCTGAGGACCGGGCTTATTTTATTGATATGGCACCATATTTAGCGAAAAAGGTGGCATATATCCGCAAGATATGGTATGATATTAAAGAT
>CAMNDJ010000101.1 GCA_946535225.1 uncultured Lachnospiraceae bacterium | reverse complement strand
CCTCAGGTCATATCAACCTGAGGTATAGATCAGTAGCGAGACCGAGACTTGAACTCGGAACCTCCCGGGTATGAACCGGACGCTCTAGCCAGTTGAGCCATCTCGCCATATATACTTTAGTCCGAAAGATGGGGCCTATAGGGCTCGAACCTATGACCCTCTGCTTGTAAGGCAGATGCTCTCCCAGCTGAGCTAAGACCCCGTGCCTTTTCGCGACTATGTTAGTATATAAAAATGTTATGCTCTTGTCAATGCCTTTTTGATCATGCACCGCTGCATTCTCATCGGCACCTGCATCTGATCTAAGATAAACTGATTAAGCGATCTTAGACTTAGCTATCTCTGCGAGTGCTGCGAAGCCCTCTGCATCATTTACAGCCATCTCAGCGAGCATCTTACGGTTGATATCAACCTCTGCGAGCTTAAGTCCGTACATGAACTTGCTGTATGAAAGACCGTTGAGTCTTGCTGCTGCATTGATACGTGCGATCCAGAGCTGACGCATCTGACGCTTACGCTCCTTACGACCTGCATATGCGCTAGCAAGTGCTCTCATCACTGACTGCTTAGCTATTCTATACTGCTTAGATCTGGCACCTCTGTATCCCTTTGCCAGCTTAAGTACTCTGTTATGTTTCTTCTTGGCATTCATGCCACCTTTAATTCTTGCCATTTCTTTTTCCTCCTAACAAATCGATCACCGTTTAGCAAATGTATCTTAGAGATACGGAAGGATCTTCTTCATGTTCTTTACATTCGTAGAATCGGTCATCGCCGCCTTACGGAGATTCCTCTTGTTCTTTGTTGTCTTCTTCGTCAGGATATGGCGTTTGTAAGCCTTGTTTCTCTTAAGCTTTCCATTACCCGTCAGCTTGAATCTCTTAGCTGCGGCTCTCTTAGTCTTCATCTTAGGCATAATTAAATCCTCCTATAATTTTATTATTTCTTACCTGTCAAAAACATGGTCATGCTCCTGCCTTCTACCTTAGGAGCTTTCTCAATAGTAGCTATCTCTTCAAGGGCCAGCGCGAAATCATCAAGTATATGCTTGCTGTTAGCCATATGAGCCATCTCACGACCTCTGAAGCGGAGTGTTACCTTAACTCTGTCACCCTTGGTCAAAAACTTCTTGGCCGCATTGATCTTGGTATTAAGGTCATTGGAATCGATATTGGGTGAAAGCCTGATCTCCTTGATCTCCACAACATGCTGCTTCTTCTTGGATTCCTTCTCCTTGCGCATCTGATCGTATTTGTACTTGCCGTAATCCACGATCTTGCACACAGGCGGCTTCGCCGTCGGCGCTATCTTGACCAGATCCAGTTCAGCTTCTTCCGCAAGCGCAAGCGCTTCTTTAGAAGACATGATGCCCAACTGCTCTCCGTCCGCACCTATAACTCGTACTTCCTTGTCCCTAATCTGTTCATTGATGAATAAATCGCTAATCTTTGTACCCTCCCTATTGAATAAAACCGTTTCTGCCGTATCATCACCGGCTGACATCTCTCTTGCAGAGCATCTGCAAAAGAAAAGGTGGACAACTCACAAGTCATCCACCGTTAGTAACCTCACATACGCGCCGAACCGTCTCCGTATAAGAGACTGCAGCGACTGTCATGTTCTTACTGTCTGTACCTGTTAGCTGCCGGTCATCCGACGCCTGCAGGCGAGAGTGGATACTCTGCTTGTTGTATGCCGCTCATTAAGCGACCTTGTGTAATATATCACAGATGATATATCATTGTCAACACTAAATTCACCGGGCGTTTCGCTCCGCGAAACGCAGGGATGTTACTGACTCTCAGCGAAACAGCCCATAACACGATGTTATGCAGCCCCGTTTGCAAGTACATGGATGTACTTGCGGGGCAGTTTTGCTGTGAGCTGTCAGAGTCAGTTCATCCTAATTAACGTTTCTTCTGATCCTCCGGAAGCTCTGTCCTGATCTCCTTGGTAGCGATCTCCTTAAGTATCTGAGTCTTGAACTCTTCAAGGCTCTTCTGACCCTCGTTACCTTCGAATCTCGACCTAACGGATACAAGACCTGCTGCCTCCTCCTGCTCACCTACGATCAGCATGTAAGGAAGCTTATCCATTCTGGCTTCTCTTATCTTATAGCCGATCTTCTCAGAGCGGTTATCAACTGTTACATCGATTCCTGCAGCATTAAGATCAGCCCTTACCTTCTCGGCATAGCTTTCAAACTTATCAGAGATAGGCAATACTCTTACCTGCTCTGCACACATCCATGTCGGGAACTTGCCGGCATAGTGCTCGATAAGCCATGCGAGCGTTCTCTCATAGCAGCCCATTGATGTACGGTGTATGATGTAAGGACGCTTCTTATCGCCGTTCTCATCGATATAGTACATGTCATATCTCTCAGCTAAGAACATATCAAGCTGTATCGTGATCATCGTATCTTCCTTGCCGTATACGTTCTTGGCCTGGATATCAAGCTTCGGTCCGTAGAATGCAGCCTCGCCGTCTGCCTCCGTATAGTCAAGTCCGATGTCATTTAAGATCTCACGCATCTTATCCTGAACTATATCCCAATCGGCTGCGGTACCCATATATTTGCCGGGATCGTTGGGATCCCACTTACTCATACGATAGGTCACCTCGTCTTCAAGACCGAGTGTTGTCAGGCAGTATTTAGCCAGTTTCACACAGTTTTTAAACTCATCCGCGATCTGCTCGGGAGTACAGATAAGGTGTCCCTCGGAGATCGTGAACTGTCTTACTCTCGTAAGACCGTGCATCTCGCCGGAATCCTCGTTTCTAAACAGTGTAGAAGTCTCACCCATCCTGTAGGGAAGATCCCTGTAACTGTGCTGCTTAGCCTTATATACGAAATACTGGAAAGGACAGGTCATGGGACGAAGCGCCATTACCTCTCTGCCCTTATCATCGGTGTACACATGCTCCTGCGCATTCTTCATCGCAAAGTTCGAATCGCTGTAAAGCTTCTGATCCTCTAACGCCTCTTCTTCACTCATCAGATCGTCATTTAATACGAACATGCCGTCCTTATAGTGGAACCAGTGATCTGAGAGCTTGTAGAGATTAGACTTGGCCATATAAGGCGTCTTAGTACGCACGTAGCCCCACTCTCTGTCCTCAAGATCCTCTATCCATCTCTGAAGCTTCTGGATCATCTTGGTACCCTTGGGCATGATGAGCGGAAGTCCCTGGCCGATGACATCAACAGTGGTGAACAGTTCCATCTCACGACCCAATCTGTTATGGTCACGCATCTTGATATCCTCAAGACGGGCCATATGAGCATTCAGGTCCTCCTTGTTGGTATAGGCTGTTCCGTATATACGCTGAAGCCTTGCCTTATTCGAATCACCTCTCCAGTAAGCCATTGAAGAAGATATAAGCTTAAATGCCTTGATAGCCTTGGTGCTTGATAAGTGCGGTCCTGCACACAGATCCGTAAATCCCTCGCCCTGAGAATAGAAGCTTATGACCGCATCCTCCGGAAGATCTTTAATAAGCTCAACCTTATAAGGCTCATTTCTATCCTCCATGAACTTGATGGCCTCTTCCCTCGGAAGCTCGAATCTCTCAAGTTTATTGCCTTCCTTGATAATCTTCTTCATCTCAGCTTCGAGCGCATCCAGATCCTCTCTTGAGAACGGCGCCTCCACATCAAAATCATAATAGAATCCGTCATCGATGGCCGGTCCGATCGCAAGCTTCGCATTCGGATACAGTCTCTTGACCGCCTCCGCCAGCACATGCGAACATGTATGTCTTATGACCTTTAAGCCTTCAGCCGATTCGCCTTCGATGATCTGTCCGTCTGTCATCATTATCGTACTCATAGTCTGCCTCCTTTTTTATCTGTGATCATTTGTCCATTCGCAGGATACAATAAGTCCCGACTTCCGACTTCCGCCATCTGCTGCTCTTCGCCGCAGCCGTCAGCCACATCCTGCTGCAATAAAAAATCCCATACACAACTTGATGTGTATGGGACGATACTGTACTATATCGCGGTTCCACCCATATTGCCCTCATAATAAACAAGGACCTCTTGATTAGCCTGTAACGCCGGCATGCGTACCTGATTGGGGTCACTCCGAGGTGGTCTTCACTCATGGTTCCTGTCAGGATGCTCTCAGCCGCGACATCCCTCTCTCTTAACATTTCCCAAGGCTACTGTCCTCATCAACGCTTTGAATATTGATTTGAATGTATTATCGGCCTATATACGGAAAAAGTCAAGGCCTTTTAACTCTTTTTCTCTCCGGATGCACTCCCGTCCGGGGCGAACACCCGGACGCCCGCATATCTGCATCATAGCGGCAGACACCACAGCCCCGCTTTTGACCTGTTCATCCCGATTTACAGCAGTTCCTCATCATATACGGCTCTGACACCGCCTATGAACTTAGGCCTTACTCTCGCAGCCAGCACATGTGCCTCGCCGACCTTCTTATTCTCAGGGCGAAGCGGTACAGCCACTCTCTTAAGATGCATTCCTACAAGCGTATCTCCTATATCTATGCCCGCATCTGCCCTGATCTCTTCAAGTGCCACAGGATGCTTAAATGTCTTATATGCCGCCGTTGCAAATGAACCGCCCGCCTTGGGCTGGGGTACAACGTTGACATATTCAGCACCCGGAACAGCCTCTTTTTCAATGATAAGCGCCCTGTTAAGATGTTCGCAGCACTGTGCCGCAAGATATACACCGCGCTCATTAACGGCCTTGTATATCCCGTTAAATACGGCCTCGGCCACCTCAGGCTTAGAATCCGTGCCTATTCGCTTACCGCATACCTCCGATGAAGAACATCCTACGACTAAGATCTGTCCCTTCGTAAGCTTAGCCTTCTCGCAGACTTCCGCAGCCACATCATATGCTTCCTTCTCTATCTCTT
>CAMNDJ010000100.1 GCA_946535225.1 uncultured Lachnospiraceae bacterium | reverse complement strand
AAGCATGAAGGCGGAGATTTTATACTTCGTATAGAGGATACCGATCAGGAGAGATATGTGGAAGGTGCCGTGGAGATAATCTACAGGACGCTTGAAGGAACGGGGCTTATACATGATGAGGGCCCTGATAAGGACGGCGGAGTAGGACCCTATGTGCAGAGCGAGAGACAGGCTGCCGGTATTTATATGAAGTATGCTAAGGAGCTTGTGGATAAAGGAGAGGCTTATTATTGCTTCTGTGACAAGAAAAGACTTGAGAGCCTGCATACCAAGGTCGGAGATAAAGAGATCAACGTCTATGACAAGCACTGTCTGGGGCTGTCCAAGGAAGAGGTTGAGGCCAATCTTAAGGCGGGTAAACCTTTTGTTATCAGACAGAATAATCCCAATACCGGAACGACTACATTTAATGATGAGATATACGGTGACATCACGGTAGACAATGCTGAACTGGATGATATGATCCTTATTAAGTCCGACGGATATCCTACATATAATTTTGCAAATGTCGTGGATGATCACCTGATGGGTATCACGCATGTGGTAAGAGGCAATGAATATCTGTCATCTTCGCCCAAATATAACAGATTATATGAAGCTTTCGGATGGGATGTGCCGGTGTATATACACTGTCCGCTCATCACGGATGAGACACATCAGAAACTGTCTAAGAGAAGCGGACACTCATCATATGAGGATCTTATTGAACAGGGCTTCTTAAGTGAAGCGGTGGTCAATTTCGTGGCACTCTTGGGATGGAGTCCCACGGACAGTAATGAAGAGATATTCTCGCTTGAAGAGCTTGTTAAGGCCTTTGATTACAGGCATATAAGCAAGTCGCCCGCAGTATTCGACTTCACCAAGCTTAAGTGGATGAACGGAGAGTACATTAAGAAGATGGATGAGGGTGAGTATCTTAAGATGGCAATGCCTTATATAGATGCCACGATCAAGAGAGATATAGATAAGAATAAGATCGCAGCCATGTGCAAGAGCCGTATAGAGATATTCCCGGATATACCGGAGCTTATCGACTTCTTCGAGGAAGTACCGGAATATGATACGGCAATGTACACGCACAAGAAGATGAAGACGGATACGGCATCTTCACTAAGCGTTCTTAAGGAAGTGCTTCCGATCTTAGAGCAACAGGAAGCATATGATAATGACAGCCTGTATGCGAGATTATCCGAATATGTAAACGATAAGGGATATAAGAACGGTTATGTACTGTGGCCGATAAGGACGGCTCTAAGCGGCAAGCAGATGACACCTGCAGGAGCGACGGAGATTCTCGAACTCCTCGGCAAGGAGGAATCGCTCAGACGAATAGAAGCCGCTATAGATAAACTTAAGGCGGAAGCATAATATAAGCAACAGGATGAAATTAAGCTCTGAACAGCTAAGGGCAGTAACACACGGAGAGGGACCGGCACTTATAATAGCCGGTCCGGGCTCCGGCAAGACAGCAGTACTTACCCGCAGGATCAAATACCTTATCGAAGAACACGGCGTTTTACCCGAGCAGATACTTACGATCACCTTTTCAAGGAAAGCTGCAGAGGGGATGCGATCAAGATTTACAGATCTATGTGAAGATACCTTCTATCCGGTAACATTCGGTACCTTCCATTCAGTATTTTTCCAGATCATCAACAGAATATATCATTACAACACAGGAGACATAGCGACACTAAGACAAAAAAGAGAGTATATGAAAAGGGCTCTGAAACAGGCGCTATCGCTTGACAGGGTTGAGACAGAACTGGCTGACAGCCTGTTAAGGAGCGTGGCATATTATAAGAACTGTAACGAAAGCGTAAAGACAGATTCGGATACGGGGTTATCAGAAGAACAGTTTAAGAGAGTATACAAGGCTTACAGGGATATCCAGATAACTGCGAACAAAATTGACTTCGAGGATATGCTTCTGATAGTTCGCAATCTGTTTAAGAAAAATGAAGAGATACTAAATGAATATCGAAACAGGTACAGGTATATCCTGATAGATGAATATCAGGATATAAATGACATACAGTTCGATATCGTGAGGATGCTCTCTTTCCCTTCAAACAATCTGTTCGCAGTGGGGGATGACGATCAGAGCATATACGGATTCAGGGGCAGCAGATCAGAGATAATGCTTAAGTTTGCGGATATGTATCCGGATGCTGTCAGAATAGAACTCAGTATAAATTACAGATGTGCAGATAAGATAATAGAAGCAGCCGGCAGGGTGATATCGGAGAATAAGATAAGATTCGATAAGAAGATAACCGGTAACGGGACACATGAAGGATGTGTAAGTCTCATCGGATTTGCAGACAGGGATAAAGAAGATGAATGGTATATTGAGATGTTAACAAAGCTTACGGCAGACAGAACAGATTCAGGCCGGTCTGATATAGCCGTATTCCTTCGTACTAACAGAGAAGCGTCGAGATATGCCGAGCTTTGTCGTAATGCGGGTATAGACTGCGATATGAGAGAGGCCTTTTATGATCCTTATAAAACGGTGACATACAAAGATATTTATCACTATCTGTTCTTAGCGGAATTCGTAGCGAATATGATCGCACAGGATATTTGTGAAATAGGGCGTACACAGCAGCAGAGAAAACATGCGCGCTCCGGTGAGTCTTCATGTTATGCTTTAATGATGCGCACTGACAGGCTGCAAAGGATAAGGCTTATAAAACTTCCCGTTGAACATCTGTTTCCGATCATGAATAAGCCGGTGCGATATCTTAACCGTAAGAACATATTATGTGATGAAGTGAGTATTGAAGGGCTTAAAGATATATACTGTGACAGACCTTATATGAACGGGGTACTTGACAGATTCGCAACAGAACTGTCTGAAATGTGTGATATGGACATGTATTCAAGAGTCAATTTCATTCGAAAAGGGATCGGATATGATGAATATGTCATGAACGAACTTGCCGCTGATAAGGCATCATATGATGAGTATACAGAGAATGCCGACTGGATACAGGAAAGAACGCGAGCGTTCAAAAGCGTATCGGAACTTGACAGATATGCATCCGAATATGAAGATATGATGAATGAAAGTGTGGATGATACAAAGATACCTGAGGGAGCGGTCCATATAATGACATATCACGCGTCAAAGGGACTTGAGTTTGATAAAGTCATACTGCCTCATCTCAATGAAGGAAGCGTTCCGCATAAGAGGAGTACCGGGACAGAACAGACTGAAGAAGAACGCCGCATGTTCTATGTGGCGATGACAAGGGCCATAAATGAATTATATATGTCATACGTGTCAGGTAAGGGCAACAGTAAATGCCTGCCGAGCAGATTCATCATGCCGCTCATCGGTCAGAATCCGACAGTGAGAATGAATTCTGCCAAAGTCCGCCCGTAGATCTCACAGCCCAAAGCATTGGGATGCAGATCATCAAGGAAGTATTCTGATAAGTGAGGGACGAGAGTAAAACCGTCCACGACCATGATGTTGTCATATGAACCACAGATCGACTTGAGTTTATCGCAGAAGGATATAAGATCGGGTTCTCCGCCCGGCACATCACCTCTCCATAAGGGAGTAATGGTAAGTGTGGGGATATCCGATCCGTAGATATCAAAAAGCCTCTCGTAGTATTCTTCTATCGGCGTCATATCCTTATCTCCGAACTGATTTGTCCCCAGAGAAACAATGATCTTGTCGGGGGTGTATCCCTCCATCTTCATAAGGGAGCCTTTGTCGTACACGTATCCGCCTATGCCCTGATTGATGATGTCGAAGTTGAGTATCCTGTTAGCTACGCTTACATATGTCTCGGCTGAACGAAGAGGACCGTAACCCTGTGTGATGGAATCTCCGAGCCACAACACCTTTGGGGATTTATCCGGTACGGTTGCAGCGGCATTGATATCCAGATTCCTTATAAGGGCTGTAGCATCGGCCGGAAGATATATTGCGACCTTCTTGTTGCCTTCGGGCAGGGTAAAGTTAAGCCGCCCGGTGTTTTCCATGTCCTTAAGGTAACGGATATCGGTGATGAGTCCGTCTATCGTAAGTTCAAAGGTATCATCCGAACCGCGCCAGATTATCTTATAGTCAAATGAGATATCTGTCGCATCCGTAATGAATTCAAGCGTCTTGGATGTTGAAGCTGTACACCTCTCATAGAAGAATACGTCCTTGTTCTTAAAATATTCGATCTGAGGTGCACTGTATTGAAAAGCCTGAAGGTATCCTTCGTCTGTCACTTCGAAACTGTATGCGCCAAAATAGTACTGCTTAAGTTCTTCAACAGATAATCTCATTTTGATTCTCCCTTAAAAACGTTATCACCAAACGGCTTAATTCTATATTATTTTTTGCATAGAGTAAAGGATGTATGGTATAATTTACATAACAATGATCCAACAGGAGGGAAGAGCGTATGCAGGATTATAAGAAGATCGATTATTCCAAGAATAAGGACGTTGTCCTCAGATATATCCCGGGACATTTCGTAACGCCCAATTCACACGTTAATTACTATATGGACTTAAGTGACATGAAGTCGAGACAGCGTGAGGCAAGAGCTACGGGAGAGGAACTGGCCGAGATGTATCTTGCATCAGACGTGATCGATTCAGTGCTTTGTCTTAACGGAATGGAAGTGGTAGGAGCTTATATGGCCAACAAGCTTACCAAGGCCGGTATAATCTCGGCCAACAGACACCAGACCATGTATATCACGAGTCCCGAATACAATGCGGGCGGACAGATGATGTTTCGCGAGAATATCATCCATATGATCAAGCACAGGAAGGTGCTGATACTTATAGATACCGCTACTACGGGTGAAACATTAATGAGTGCCATAAGAACAGTAAGATTCTACGGCGGCGAACCGATCGGGATCTCCGCTATCTATTCTGCGGCGACCAAAGTGGATGATATTCAGATAAGAGCATTGTATTCCAACAGCGATCTCCCCGATTATGCAAGTCACAGACCGGAAGATTGCCCGATGTGTCGAAACGGAATGGAGATCGATGCCATATGTAACGGTTTCGG
>CAMNDJ010000099.1 GCA_946535225.1 uncultured Lachnospiraceae bacterium | reverse complement strand
AATAACGGGCGGTTGCAGATATTGCATCTTTTTTCGTAAATTCCAAAACAAAATATAGAATAATCGGAATTATCAATAAAATATTGAAATTGTCAGATAAATATGCTAAAATACCTCTGTATCGCATGATACAGGGGTATATTTTGTTGGATTCGAGGGAAGAGCAAAAATGAGCGGAGTTCAGTTATTAGATAAGACCAGGAAGATCGGGAAGTTACTGCACAACAATAATTCGAGCAAGGTGGTTTTCAATGACATCTGTGCCGTCATGCAGGATATCTTAGAGAGCAATGTATTGGTCATAAGCCGTAAGGGTAAGGTCCTTGGCATAGATAACGATCCCCATGTTGAGGTCATTCACGAGCTGATTAAGGACAATGTGGGCGGTTTTATAGACGGGATGCTCAACGAGCGTATGCTGTCCGTATTGTCTACCAAGGAGAATGTCAATCTGGAGACTTTGGGATTTGAAAGCCCTGATATCAAGAAGTTCACGGCTATCATAGCGCCCATCAATATCGCGGGTGAGAGGCTGGGAACCCTGTTCGTATACAAGGCCGGAGAACTCTATGACATAGACGATATCATTCTGTGCGAATACGGCACAACGGTCGTCGGACTTGAGATGTTAAGGGCAGTTAATGAAGAGAACGCAGAGGAATCCCGCAAGATCGCCGTTGTCAAGTCTGCGATATCGACATTATCGTTCTCTGAGATGGAGGCCATAATCCATATATTTGATGAGCTCGGCGGTATGGAAGGGATACTGGTGGCCAGCAAGATAGCGGACAGAGTCGGTATCACGAGAAGTGTAATAGTCAATGCGTTGCGTAAGTTCGAGAGTGCGGGTGTCATAGAATCGAGAAGTTCCGGCATGAAGGGTACATATATCAAGGTTCTCAATGATGTTGTGTTTGATGAGATAGACAAATTACGCAGAGAGTCTAAAGGAACGGGCAATTGATGCCGATAAAGATAATGTAGCTATACAGTTTTATAAAGGGATTGGTGTATTAAAAGGATTTATCATGTTGACATTGATAAGTCCTTTTTTGATACATCGATATGAGACAAAAGCACCAGCGGCTCATATGAAGTACATCATCTTGTGCGATTATTGCCAAAAAAATACCATATAATGTGTTTTTGCTCTTGTATTTTTCTGCAATTTCTTTATAATATAATAGGATGTTTGGAGTATGTCCGATACTCTGAACAGTACGGAGGATCGATATGATCAGATCGAATGCTTTTGATTACATCAATGTCCTGGACAAGGCGGCTGATGCGTCAGCTCTTCGCAATGAACTGATAGCCAATAATATAGCCAATCAGAACACGCCCAATTACAAGCGCCAGGATGTCAATTTTGAGGCACAGCTTACCAAGGCGATGCATAACAGCAAGTATGTGTCGATCGATTCCAAGGTTGCGAACCTTCGCAACAGCGCACTTAAGCCCAGGCAGTATACCGACTACGAGAATTACTCATACAGGCTTGACGGCAACAATGTGGATCCCGAACAGGAACAGGTAGCTTTGGCTGCCAACCAGCTTAAGTACCAGGGACTCATGAAGAGCATCTCTGCGGAATTTACGAATCTCAGTACGGTAATGAAGTGACGTTTAGCACAAGCAGGGATCATCCGCGAGCATAGACGCGCGTGCTTGCACGCGCAGGCGTAATGCGAAGCGGATGAACAGTGCGACGATTGTGTAGGAAAGGAGCATTATGGGATTATTTGACAGTTTTAATATAAATGCATCCGGAATGACGGCAGAGAGATACCGTATGGATGTTATTGCGGAGAATGTAGCCAATGCCAATACCACAAGGACAGAGGACGGCACTCCGTACAAGCGTAAGATAGTGACTTTTGAAGAGAAGAACGGCGGACAGCCGCAGTTCTCTACCATTTTCGGTCGCGTATCCGACAGATTCAGAGGCAAGGGCGTCAAGGTCAGCGGGACCTATGATGACGAGAAGACCGAAGGACATCTGGTTTACGATCCTTCTCATCCGGACGCGGACGAGAACGGATATGTGATGTATCCCAATGTCAATATAGTTACCGAGATGACCAATCTCATAGATGCCAGCAGGGGCTATGAAGCAAATGCCACGGCATTCGAAGCCAGCAAAAACATAGCGAAGTTGGGACTTGAGATCGGTTCCTGATCACAGGAGGTAGACAATGGCTATAGACATACATAATCTGTATAATGTAACGAGCGGAGCGATCCGTGATACCGCCGAACACAGCAGGGCGGGAGTCACTCCTGTTAACGACACTTCTTCGGCTTTTGAGAGTGTTTTCAATGCGGCAGTTGATAATCTGAACGTGACCAACTCGTACCTCTCGGATGCGGAGAATGAAGAGCTTAAGCTCGCCATGGGTCTTACGAACAACACCCATGACCTGACGGTCGCCTTGCAGAAGGCGTCAACGGCACTTCAGTACACGGTCGCTGTCAGAGACAAGTTCTTAGAGGCATATAAGGAGCTTATGCAGATGCAGTTGTGATGCGTCATGACCATATAAGGAGATGTGGTGATTTGAGATGATGGAGCGGATTAGGGAGATCCCCAAGAAGATACTTGAGTGGTGGAACAAGTTTTCATCCAAGCAGAAGACTATTATCGTATCGGTAGCAGCCGGTGTGATAGTAGCTTTTGCTATTCTCATAACTATTCTCACAAGACCTGTATATGAGATCTTAGTCAATACCGAGTCGACGAAGGAGACATCGCAGATAACCGACATATTGGACGGCGAGAGCATCGATTATCAGACCTCGGATGACGGACTGCAGATCAAGGTGCTCAAGTCTCAGGTCTCTCAGGCGAGACTCTTACTCGGAGCCAATGACATCCCCGCAGCGGGTTATGACCTTTCGAATGTTACCGGCGGCGGTCTGTCAGCCACCGAATCGGACAAGCAGAAACAGTACAAGCTCTACCTCGAGAGCCTTATGGAGACAGACCTCCAGGGCATGGCCAATATCAAGAGAGCAACGGTTCAGCTCAACCTTCCTCAGAATGACGGGACACTGATCGCCAAGCAGGAGGACAGCTCAGCTGCGATATGGATCGAGCCCGACGGAGAGTTCACTCCCGAGAATGCAGCCAATGTTGCACAGTTTGTCAAGACGGCTCTCGGTAATAAGGATATCAGCGATATCACGATCATAGACAACGAGGGTAATCTCTTATTCTCGGGCGATGAAGAGATGAGCGTGAGCGGAACGGCGACATCACAGATGACCGTTAAGCAGCAGGCAGAGAGCCTGATGCAGCAGGAAGTCAAAAGGGTGCTGCTCGGGACCAATGAATATGACCTTATAGAGGTTTCGACCAATCTCGAGCTTGATTTCTCGACTACGGAAGAGACCGAGCATAATTATACACCGGCCGAAGATCAGTCGCAGGGTGTCTTAAGCCATGAAGATGTATATGAGTCTGAAGCGCAGGGCGGTCAGGCACAGGTACCCGGTACGGACAGTAACGGTGAGGACGGAACGACCTATGCACTGCAGGATAACGGATATTCAAGTTCGTCTGTTTCGGAGACCAACAGGGATTATCTGCCAAATGAGTTCATCAGACAGAAGACCATTCCTGCAGGACTTGTCAAATACGCGACATCTTCTCTTTCCGTTGCGGCCATCAAGTACAAGGTGCTCAAGGAAGAGGATGCCAGGACACAGGGACTGCTCGACGGCATCACATGGGAAGAATACAAGCTCGCCAATTCCGAGAGACAGAAGATAGAGACGGATGAGGATCTGGTGAACATGGTAGCCAAGGCCAGCGGTATAGCGGCCGAGAATATCAGCTTCGTTTCGTACGAGGAGCCGATGTTTATTGACAGGCAGCGTGCGAACATAACTGCGACCGATATCATTCAGATAGTTCTTATCGTTGTCATTCTCGGATTACTTGCTTTCGTGATCTTAAGGAGTATGCGTTCGGAGAAAGCCGAAGAAGTGGAAGAGGAGATCTCCGTGGAGAGCCTGTTACAGTCTACACCCGAGTCAGAGCTTGAAGATATTGAAGTTGAGACCAAGTCAGAGACTCGTAAGATGATAGAAAAATTCGTGGATGAGAATCCGGAAGCCGCAGCGGCTCTGCTGCGTAACTGGTTAAACGAGGATTGGAGTTAAGATGGCGGGAGCTAAGTTCGCAGAAGAAAAACTCACGGGCCTTCAGAAGTCGGCTATATTGCTCATTGCATTAGGCCCTGAGCGTTCCGCAACGATATTTAAACATCTCAAGGAAGAGGAGATAGAGGAACTTACCCTTGAGATAGCCAATACAAGGAGTATCACTCCTCAGGTCAAGGATGAAGTGGTGGATGAATTCTACCAGGTCTGCCTGGCCCAGCAGTATATCGCGGAAGGCGGTATCAACTACGCCAAGGAACTCCTGGACAAGGCGCTGGGAGCAGAAGCGGCAGTGGAAGTCATCAGCAAGCTTACCGCTTCATTGCAGGTCAAGCCTTTCGAGTTTGTGCGTAAGGCAGAGCCTTCGCAGCTGCTTAACTTCATTCAGGATGAGCATCCTCAGACCATAGCCCTTATCCTTTCGTACGTAGCACCTCAGCAGGCTTCTCAGATAATCGCCGCTCTTCCTCAGGAGAGGCAGGCGGATGTAGCCAAGAGAGTCGCACTCATGGATCGTACATCTCCCGATGTCATCAAAGAAGTGGAGAAGATATTGGAAAGCAAACTTGCAAGTCTTGTCAATCAGGATTACACCATTGTCGGTGGTGTGGATCAGGTAGTCGAGATCCTCAACTCAGTGGATCGAGGTACAGAGAAACACATCATGGAAACCTTGGAGATCGAGGAGCCCGAGCTGGCCGACGAGATCAGAAAGAAGATGTTCGTCTTCGAGGATATCCTGCTTTTGGACGACAGAGCTATACAGAGAGTGCTGCGTGATGTCGACAATAACGACCTCGGACTCGCTCTCAAGGGCAGCAATGAGCAGGTTCAGGGCGCGATATTCAATAACCTTTCTAAACGTCTTGCGACCATGATCAAGGAAGATATGGAATTCATGGGACCTGTTCGTATGAAGGATGTTGAAGAAGCACA
>CAMNDJ010000098.1 GCA_946535225.1 uncultured Lachnospiraceae bacterium | reverse complement strand
GAATCGGCACACACCAGCTTACTTCCCTTGATCAGGAGCACCTGTCCGCACTTGGGACATGACTTGCCGGAAGGACGCTGCCATACCATGAAATCACAGTCCGGATTATCTATACATCCGTAGTATCTCCTGCCCTTACGTGTTGCTTTGATCACTACATCCTTGCCGCATTTAGGACATGCCACACCTATCTTCTCATAATAGGGTTTTGTGTTTCTGCAGTCCGGGAAGCCTGAGCAGGCCTGGAATCTGCCGTGAGGACCGTACTTGATATACATGGGTCTGCCGCAGAGCTCACAGTTTTCTCCCGACAGTTCGTCTCTTATCTCTACCTTCTCTATCTCTTCTTCTGCCTTAGTCACGGCTTCGTTCAGATCGGGATAGAAATTCTCTATGATGGTCTTCCACCTGACTTCTCCCTCTTCCACGCCGTCAAGGAGTGTCTCCATATTGGCAGTAAAATCAACATCCACTATCTGAGGGAAAGCTTCTGTCATGATCTTATTTACAGTCTCACCGAGTTCGGTGACGAAGATATTCTTACCTTCCTTGACAATATATCTTCTGCCTAAGATCGTCGTGATCGTTGTAGCATATGTAGACGGACGGCCTACACCGAGTTCTTCCATGGCATGCACGAGACTCGCCTCGGTATAATGAGGAGAAGGCTGAGTGAAATGCTGTGTCGGATGGAGTTCTTCCACGATGACCTTGGTATCCTGGGTTAAGGAATTGAGTAACGCATTGTTCTCTTCCTTGGCCTCATCCGCATCCACATACACGTTCATAAAACCGTCGAACTTAAGCTTGCCGGATGAAGCGGAGAATTTATGCCCCGCACAGTCAAATCTGGCACTGACGGTATCATAAACAGCCGGCGCCATGCGGCTTGCCACAAATCTCTTCCATATCAACTGATAGAGTCTGAACTGATCACGGCTTAAGTCATCCTTGATGCTCACCGGAGTGAACTCCACGTCAGTCGGACGGATGGCTTCATGTGCATCCTGTATCTTCTTGCCGCCTTTTGCTGCAACAATTCCTTCGGTTATATATTTCTCGCCGTAATTTGCCTTGATATATCCGCGTACCATCGCCTCAGCTTCATCAGAGATACGCGTGCTGTCCGTACGAAGGTATGAGATGAGACCGACCGTGCCCTCACCCTTTATATCAACGCCTTCATATAACTGCTGCGCTATACGCATGGTCTTCTGTGTAGAAAAACCGAGAGCCTTGCTGGCTTCCTGCTGAAGTGTTGATGTTGTAAAAGGAAGCGGAGTCTTCTTGACTCTCTCGCCTCTCTTGATCTCAGATATGTTCATATCGGCACCGGACAGTTCCTTCATGAGTCTGTCCACGCTGGCCTTGTCCTTTATCGTCTTATCTCCGCTCTCAACATACTTGGCTTCGATCTTCTTCTTATTGCCCTTGACTCCCAAAGTGGCATCTATGGTCCAGTATTCCTCCGGGATAAAATCGCTTATCTCCTGTTCTCTGTCGCATACTATGCGAAGCGCAACAGACTGAACTCTTCCGGCAGACAGTCCGCGTTTTACCTTGGCCCATAAAACGGGCGAGATCTTGTAGCCCACAATTCTGTCAAGACAACGTCTTGCCTGCTGGGCATCCACAAGGTTCATATCTATCTCTCTTGCATTCTTAAGGCTGTCCTTGACAGCTTTGCCGGTGATCTCATTGAACGCGATACGGTATACCTGCTTGCCTTCAAGCTTAAGAGCACTTATGAGATGCCAGCTTATAGCTTCTCCCTCGCGGTCCGGGTCGGTCGCAAGATAGATCTTGTCAGCCTTGGCCACTTCCTTACGGAGGGCGGCAAGGATATCTCCCTTACCTCTGATCGTTATATAATGCGGTTCAAAATCATTATCGACATCGATTCCGAGCGATGACTTGGGCAGATCTCTGACGTGCCCCTGGCTCGCCATGACCTTATAATTTGAACCCAGGAATTTGCCTATAGTCTTCACCTTTGTCGGTGACTCCACTATGACCAGATACTTTGCCATTTGCTATCTCCAATACAAAAAGCCTATACATACGTAACTCCGCTTTCGCGGTCACGGTCACAACTATACACCATGAAAAAAAAGTTGGCAAGAACATTTTTTCGCAAAGCGGTATATGCAAAGCGACCGTATATTACAACGCAGGCACGCTCCCGCTAAGTTTTTGCTCGTAGCGGTACGTAAGTCGTCTGAAAAACGACGACTAAGTACCGACGGCAAAAAATTGCCTGCTTTTGTAATATACGGTCACTTTGCTATCCACATATGTCTAAAAGTTGCAACTTGCCATGCAGCTTAATTCTGACGGAATCGGCGGGAATGAAGATGCAGGAACCTTTTGTTATGTTAACCTTGATCACTTCTCCGCCGTCTTTGTAAGTAAGACTTCCTGAACCGTCGATACATAACAATACCCTGAAAGAAAGAGAATCCGACATGTACCTGATACCCTTGCCGGTCTCCTCATTAATGAGCATACGATGGACTTCGAAGTATTTGCATCGGCAGAGCAATTCTCTTGCCACACCCGGTTCATAGCGCAGAACGCGCATGGGCTGGACCGGTGCACCTGCACGCTTAAGATCCGCCACATCAAGAGCCCTGTCTATATGCAACGGTCTTAAATTACCGTCCTTGTCCTTACGGTCATAATCATACAGGCGATAAGTTATATTGCTGTTCTCCTGTATCTCTGCTATGATCGCCCCGGCGCCTATGGCATGTACGGTGCCCGCAGCGACATAGAAGACATCATTTTTCATAACGGGGACATGCTGGAGATGATCGGATAATGTACCCTGTGCTATGGCTTCTCTTACCGTATCCGGATCCATATCGTGAGAAAATCCGTATATTAGTTCGGCATCAGGGCAGGCATCCAGCACATACCACATCTCGGTCTTGCCCCTGCTGCCATGCTCATATCTGGCGGCATAGGTATCTCCCGGATGGACCTGGACGCTTAAATCCTTATCTGCATCGATGAACTTGACGAGGATAGGCAGTTCTCCTGCTTCCTTAACATCGGGATGCGTTCCTATATACTCCGGATGCTTCGTAAGCACGTCCCTAAGGGTCTCGCCCTTATGAATCCCTGAAGCTGCCTTGCACAGTCCGTCCGGATGCGTCGAACATTCCCATGTCTCAGCTAACGGAGTCATGCGCAGTTTTTTACCGTATTCAGTCTTTAATCTGTTACCGCCCCACAGATAATCCTTGCCTGCGGGAGACAGCAAAAAAGGTCTGTTCAATATGCTCACCCTTTAAGCCTGTGCTTGACCTTGTCCTCCACAGTGATCTCACTGCCAAGCTGTACTTCAATAAGTTTAAGTTCGGTATCCGCATATACCATGTGCTTGCAGCCTGCTGCCATTGTGATGACATCCCCGGCCTGCACGTTCTGCTCCATTCCGTCAATGACGGTGCGACCGTTGCCGGCTATCACCACCCAGACCTCGTTACGGTGTTTGTGGCTGTGATAATTCATGGAATGTCCGGGATTGAGGGTAACCTTGATGGTCATGGATTCCTTCTCTATATTAATGACCTGATAACTGCCCCAGCTCTTCTCGGCGAACATAATCTCAGAGACCATGTCGTCCACATAGGGCTTGATATACGAGCTCTGTTCCTTGTCAGAGACAAGTATGCCTTCCGAACTGGCAGAAATGATGACATCCGTAAGGCCCATCGCAAGGATCGGAACATTGAGTTCGTTGATGATGTTAACGCCCTCACATGTATCATTCATCACTCCCTTACCGATCACCTTCTCTTCCATGGCTTCAGTCAGGGTATTCCAGGTACCGAGATCCTTCCACTGGCCGGCAAATCTCATAACGGATATCTTATCTTCCTTCTCAACTACCGCATAGTCAAAGGATATCTTCTCTAGTGTGTCATAACGGGCGAAAAGGCCCATGTAATCGGTAAAATCAATGAGTTCATGCGCTTTGTCAGCAACATACTTAAGCTTATATGCGAACACTCCGCCGTTCCAGAGCGCTCCCTTATCTATATACTCCTGTGCCACTTCTTTCGTGGGCTTCTCTTTGAAGGTCTTAACATCCGATACTTTATCCTTGGATGCAGGTATGATGTATCCGTATTTCTCACTGGGATAGGTCGGCTCTATGCCCATGAGGGTCAGATTGGCCGTACCCTTAGCCGCAAGATCCGACAGATCCTTAAGTGCCTTAAAATAGTCCGTATCCACATAAGGGTCTACGGGGCATACCACAACAGGCTCTTCCGGGTCTATATGCAGCTCATCGATAAGGTACATCGTTGCCAATGCTATAGCGGGAAAAGTGTCCCTTCTGCACGGTTCGATGCTTATACCCACATCATTTCCGAGCTGGTTATGTATGGCGGAAACCTGAGTCTTGGACGTGGCTATGGTAACATTGGCCTCAGGATCCACCTCCTTGATCTGGCGGTAAACTCTCTGGACCATGGATTCATATTTGCCTTTTCCCGTGGGAAAAAGCTTGATGAACTGCTTGCTCCGTACATCATTGGACAGCGGCCACAGTCTTTTGCCCGAACCGCCGGATAATAATACTATGTTCATTGTGTCCTCTCTTTTCTGCGATCATAAACAGATCTTTCTAATTGTACTAGGAATGATGCCTTTTAGCAAGGCAGGACGCCTTATTCCTATGTATCACAATTCGCCCGAGCCATTCTGACCCGAGCTGAATGTACACTTATATATGAAAAAACTCCATCGACTAAATGTTTTCCTTGTCCAGATCTATGATATCGATCGGGTTCGGATCATCTGTTACAGGTTGCTTGTCTTCAGCCTTTTCTTTGTCTATCTCCTTCCTTCTCTTCCTGTCCGTATCCTCGGCTATATTTTCTTCGCCCTTGAATCTTTTAGTCTTATTTTCCTTTTCCATCTGCTCTTCGGACGGTTCTGTATTGTTTCTCCTGTAAGAAATGATACTGACAATTATCACCGCTATGATAAGAACAGCTATTATCGATACCCAGATAATGGCATTGCGTACTGAACGATGATATCTCTCCACTTCCTCAGCAAGATAAGAGGACTCAACGTTCTCCTTCGACAGTTCCTCATCTATGGCCGCTTCGTCCGCTTCAGTCCAATCCTCAATAGCCAGTTCATGCGTTCCATTCCCTGTAGAACCCGTGGCGGGATCACCCTCACCCGCTCCATCTGTTCCGGTGCTCGAATCCGTCTCGCCCACAGTCTTAGACAGATATCCGATCTGCCCCTGATAAGCCACTGTAAGCCATCCGTCGCCGGTATCTCCTGTCACAAATAT
>CAMNDJ010000097.1 GCA_946535225.1 uncultured Lachnospiraceae bacterium | reverse complement strand
TTTGAGTTTAAGTAATTTGTTCTAGCCTATCAGTTGCTTCGCCCAATCGATAGCATCATCGATATGAGGTCTGAAGTTCTCTTCTCCGACTTTCTCAACGAAGTTGTCTTTGCGCATGGTATTCATTGGTTGTTCATTGACATGTGAGAATACCAGTGTGATACCCCTTTCAGCACAGCGCTCATAGAAATTCTCAAGAGAATGCATGGCTGTTGCATCAAGTGCCGGTACACCTCTCATACGGATGATTATGACCTTGGTCTCTTCGCGGAAATTCATGGTATCGATCTGACCAGAGCTTCCGAAGAACATGGGGCCGTATATCTCATATACTCTTACCTGAGGCGGCAAGGGTTTTAGGTTCATTCCGTCCGGATCCTCTTCGGGATCATAGTATTTCCAACCGACAACTCCCGATTCATCGCTCATCCTCTTCATGAACAGAAGTACTGCAAGAAGCATTCCTATCTCTATAGCGATCACGAGATCGAATACAACAGTGAGAACAAATGTGAGCACCAGCACTATGATGTCGCTCTTAGGTGCAGTCTTGCACAGATGTACGAAGGTCCTCCATTGACACATGTTGTATGCGACCATGAACAGGATCGCCGCGATCGTTGGCATGGGTATCAGTGCCGCATAAGGCATTAAGATCACAAGCACCAATATGAGTGTGATCGAATGAACGATACCTGCTATGGGAGTACGACCACCGTTCTTGATATTGGCAGCTGTCCTTGCTATGGCGCCTGTTGCGGGAATTCCTCCGAAAAGAGCCGAACCTATATTACCGCAGCCCTGAGCTATGAGCTCCATATTGGAGCGATGATGCGAATTGATCATACTGTCTGCGACAACACATGAAAGAAGAGATTCTATCGCAGCCAGTATCGCTATCGTGAATCCGTCGGGAAGTGCTGTGCTTATGGCACTCATCGTTATGTGCGGTGTATGGAATGTGGGAAGTCCGCTACGGATGGTGTAGAGATCTCCGATCGTATTGACATTAAGACCGGTCAGTTTTACCAGTAATATCCCAACGATGACTGCTATGAGAGATCCCGGTATCTTGGCACTGATCTTCGGCCATACTATGAGGATAACAAGGCTTATGGCTCCGACTAAGATCGCATAGGGATTGACCGTAGAGATGTTAGCAAAGATCGCCTTGATCTTGTCGGTGGTTTCAATTGTGACAGTGCCGTCAGGATATTTAAGACCGAGAAAATCCTTGATCTGACCGATGACGATAGTCACTGCTATACCTGCCGTAAAGCCTGTCGTGATCGTATAAGGGATGAACTTGATGAGTCCGCCGAGCCTTAGTACACCCATTAAGATTAGTATGATACCTGCGATGATCGTGGCAAGCATCATGCCTTCCATTCCGTTCTTGGCGATTATCCCGGCAACGATCGTCGCAAATGCCGCAGTGGGACCGGCGATCTGAACGCGGCTTCCGCCGAGGAATGATATGATGAATCCCGCAACGATAGCGGTGTAGAGTCCTTCTTCCGGACCTACCCCCGATGCCAGGGCAAGAGCTATGGACAAAGGAAGCGCGATTATGGCGACGATCAATCCGGATACGGCATCCGTTCCGAACTGCTTCAGATCATAGTGTTTGAGCGTGCTGAAAAGCATCGGTTTTATCTTATCTTTATTCATGTGTTCTCCTTTTTTGTGACCAAACACAAGAATAATAGCTCGATGCGTCCCGATAAGCAATATGCAAATTGACGGAATATAGGGCATCGAAAGAACTTATTTTATTGTATTTTAGTAGGATTTCTAGTATATTAGTATTACACGCCGGGTAGTCCTTAAGAAGCAATACGGCGGTGACAGAATTTTTTACCTACAGGGGAGAATGACTATGAACAACAAAAAAGACAGAAACTCATTTACAGGCTCGATAGGTTTTGTGCTGGCTGCGGCGGGGAGCGCCGTGGGTCTTGGAAATATCTGGAGATTCCCGTATCTTGCGGCAAGAGACGGCGGAGGACTGTTCCTTGTCATCTATTTTATTCTTGTGCTCACTTTCGGATTCGCGCTTCTTACGACTGAAGTTGCCATTGGACGTAAGACCAAGCAGAGTCCGCTTACCGCATACAGCAAATTGAATAAAAGCTGGAAGCCTCTCGGTATCATCGCCTGCATAGTGCCAATGATGATCATGCCGTACTATTGCGTGATCGGCGGATGGGTAGTCAAGTATTTTCTCGCATTCCTTACAGGAGCAGGTGCGCAGGCAGCTGAAGACGGGTATTTCACGGGATTTATCACGGATACATCCACACCTATAGGTATGATGATCGTATTCCTTTTCCTCACAATGGTCGTTGTGCTTGCCGGTGTGGATAAGGGTATCGAGAAATTCTCCAAAGTCATTATGCCTATGCTCGTCATCCTCATCGTAGTGATATCGGTATTCTCTCTTACGCTCACGCATACAGACGACTCAGGTGTTGTGAGAACCGGCATGGAGGGTCTTAAGATCTTATTCATTCCGGATAAAAGTGCTCTTACTTTTCAAAATATATTCTCAACGACCATGGATGCAATGGGACAGCTGTTCTACAGTCTCAGTGTTGCTATGGGTATCATGATCGCTTACGGATCATATATGAGAGATGATACAAATCTGTCCAAATCCATAGGTCAGATCGAAGTGTTTGATACAGGGATCGCATTCCTTGCAGGCGTTATGATCATTCCGGCTGTATATGCATTTATGGGCAGAGAGGGAATGGAGGCTTCAGGCCCCGGGCTCATGTTCGTATCACTTCCCAAGGTTTTCATGCAAATGGGCAGGATCGGTAACGTGATAGGCTGTCTTTTCTTTGCTATGGTCCTTTTTGCCGCAACGACAAGTGCGGTATCCATTCTTGAAGCGGTAGTTTCAAGTTTTATGGATCAGTTCCATATGGAGAGAAAGAATGCGACACTTGTTGAAGGAGCTGTAGCGCTTGTACTCGGACTGCTCGTATGCCTCGGATATAACAAGCTCTATTTCGAAGTAACACTTCCAAACGGTGCCGTGGCTCAGATCCTTGATATCATGGACTATGTGAGCAACAACCTCTTAATGCCTGTCGTAGCAATAAGCACTTGTATCCTGATCGGATGGGTGATCAAACCTGATGCGATCATAGCCGAGGTCACCAAGAACGGTGAGAAGTTCGGCCGTAGGGGGCTCTATATCATCATGGTCAAGTACGTTGCACCTCTTATGCTGTTCGCACTTCTTCTTAAAGCGATCGGCATTGTGTGATTCGTTTTATTGTGGTAAAGTGTTGATATAGGGTTAAGGGTTACATCGCACATAGCGGAGGATATGGTATTGGCAAATAATAAGGTCATTGGGGAGACCGAACCTATAGATAAATATGTATGGAACATGGTGATGAGCAATGGCTACGACTGTGTCTTCAGTGTAGACATTTCCACTCATGCCATAGAGTTTTATCATGTATATAAGCGAACGAATCCCGGGTCGGCTTATACAAAGATAGAGAGTCTCGGGGCGCCGCCGGATACTTTTGACATATTCATGGGATATCTCCATGAATATGTGGTCGAGGAAGAACAGGCTGCATTTACTGATCAGCTTAAGGTCGAATATATATGCAATGAGATCAATGAGCGGGGCAATTTTGTTCGCACCGTGCATATGAATTTCATCGGCGAGAGACGTTCTAAGAGCTTTAAGATTTTCCCACATGAAGCTGATCCGGGCAAGCTGCTTGGATTTGTATATGATATCTCTGCGGCGCTTGATCATGACTGGATGACGGACGAGTATGCGCGTTTGGGATTCATGGAGAACGCCGACAGGCTGCTCAGTGAGATCCCCGTGGAGCGTGAACAGTATTCACTGGTTTATACCAATATCAAGGGATTTAAGGCCATTAATGATCTGTTCGGTGAACAGAGCGGAGATATGGTCATATTCCAGACGAGAGATATACTCAGAACGTTACTAAGACCGATCATCATGGGCAGGCTTGAGAACGATCATTTTGTACTGATCACAAAGGATGAATATCTGACTGAACAGAGTCTTAACAGTCTTGCCAGTCAGACTTATTCCGAAGGTTTCAAGCAGTATGATTACACGATCAGGTGCGGTATATACCGTATACATGACAGAGAAGTATCCATCGGGAAGATGATCGACAGGGCCAAGCTTGCCGAGAAATCCGTGTCTGATAATATTACAGCTTCGCATGTCATATACAATGATGACGTTCGTGTCAACTATGTGAAGCAGCGTGTGCTCATATCCGATATGAGCAAAGCCATGGATACCGGTGAATTCAAGGCATATTTCCAGGGTATAGTCGATGCCGGAACAGGTCAGATCGAAAGTGCTGAGGCATTGGTCAGATGGCAACACGGCAAACTCGGTATGATATCTCCCGGCGAATTCATTCCTGCATTTGAGAGCGGCGGTCAGATCTCTGCACTTGACAGATTCATGGTAGAGAGGATACTGGATTTTAACACAAGACGGGCTAAAGAGTGCAAGTTCATAGTGCCCTGTGCCGTGAATCTCTCTCGTATAGATTTCTATAATACGGCTTTGATGGATTATCTGTTAGATAAATACAGCAACTATCCGTTTGCTACCGACTACGTCAGGATAGAAGTTACCGAATCAGCTTATGCCGATCTGGAGAAAAATGCCAGCGATTATCTGAACAGGTTCAAGAAACTCGGCGTCAGGATATTGTTAGATGACTACGGCAGCGGAATGTCATCATTATCTACGCTTGAGAATTTTGAATTTGATATAGTAAAGCTCGATATGGGCTTTATACATAAGATAGGGATACAGGAGAAGGCTGAGATAATCATTAAATCTACGATAGAGTTATCTCACGCTTTAGGTGCCACAGTTACGGCAGAGGGCGTAGAGACCAGGGAACAGCTTGAATTCCTGCGTGATGCCGGATGCGATCACATACAGGGATTTTACTTCTATAAGCCCATGGCTGAAGAAGATTTCAGCAAACTATTGGGATGATGACAAAAGGTCGTCTGATGATTCAGACGACCTTCTTTTTTATGATGTACTTACATATCGGATGTCCCATGGATGAGAATTTCTCTTCATATTCCGTCATGATATTACCTTCGTTCATGGAACTGTCATTATGCAGATCATAGGTCTTGGCTACCAACTCAAAGTCACTGTGGTCAAGCTCTTCTAACGCAAAATCAAACAGCTCTCTGTTATCGGTTTTGAATTCGATCATGCCTTCAGGCTTAAGTATCGCAGAAAATCGTGCCAGAAACTGCCTTGATGGAAGCCTTCTCTTGGCATGTCTGTCCTTGGGCCAGGGATCGGAGAAATTAAGATATATCCTGTCCACCTCACCGGGGGCAAATACCTCTTGAATTCCCATCGCATCCATTAGTATGAAACGAAGATTGGGAATATCTCTGTCCTCAAGCTTCTTGACCGACTTAAGAAGGACGGTCGAATGATTCTCTATTCCTATATAACAGATCTGTGGATGCATCGAAGCGAGTGTTGTGATGAAACGCCCCTTACCACAGCCGATCTCCAAATGAATGGG
>CAMNDJ010000096.1 GCA_946535225.1 uncultured Lachnospiraceae bacterium | reverse complement strand
AGGCATCGAACGGGTCTTATACCGGTGAGGAGAAGCTTCTTACGGCAGGCCAGAGTGCTCTTATAAGGAGTGATGCCGATACCTGCGAATTTGTAGTCGGTGAGAGACTCGACAGTTCCGAAGTAGACAGGACAGGTTCCGATGATACGGGAATGTTGATGCTTACCTATGATGCTCTTCCGAAGGACGGCATGGAGCGTCTGATCGAGCTTATCATGGATATAGAAACTGAGGGAACTGAGACATCGGCAGACGTAGCCGGTGACACCTCCGGGGCGAACACAGAGGACAAACCTTCGGCTGCTGCTGAGACTGCAGAAGGAAACATATCTGCGAACGGAAGTACAGATGCTGCGGGAGCAAATGCCGCGGCAAAAGTCACTCCCGAACCCACGAAGCACGTACATAAGGCGGGTGACTGGACAGTGACAGTTAAAGCCGGTTGTCTTACTGAAGGACAGATGCAGCAGAAATGTACGGAATGCGGGGAAGTAATGGGAACCAAGGCCGTGCCTGCTACGGGTCATATACCGGGAGACTGGGTATATCTCGGATATCCTACATGTACCTATGAAGGAGCAAGGCAGCAGGTATGCGCTCAGTGTGGAGCCGTACTCGCTCAGGAATCGATACCCGCAACAGGTCATAATTGGAGCGGATGGGAAGGAGGTTCTGAACCCACCTGTACATCAGGAAGCACTGAGACAAGAACCTGTGCAGATTGCGGAGCTACTGAGACAAATTCCGAGAGTGCATTAGGACATGACTGGTATGCTACAGGAAATAGCAACGGTAACGTAGCTGCCGGACCTACTCAGTATGAGTATCGCTGCTCAAGATGTGGCGCTACTGAGTGGAGATAACGCTTTGATCTGTTGATCAGATATAAGAATACATGAAAATCACGCGGATTGCGGGCAAATAGTGCTTGCAATCCGCTTTTTTCTATGCTATCATAAGTGCTCGTGATAATAATTCCTTGTCGGGAGCGATACCCGGCCAGAGACCAAAAGGAGGTAAAAAGCATGAACAAGTATGAGTTAGCCGTTGTTGTCAATGCTAATATCGAAGACGAAGAGAGAAATGCCGTTGTTGATAAGTGCAAGGCTCTCATCGAGAGATTCGGTGGACAGATCACGAACGTTGATGATTGGGGTAAGAAGCGTCTTGCTTATGAGATTCAGAAGATGAGAGAGGCTTATTACTACTTCATCCAGTTCGATGCAGAGACAACTGCTCCGGCAGAGATTGAGCAGAGAATGCGAATCATGGACAACGTTCTTCGGTATTTATGCGTTAGAAGCGACGAGGCATAATAGTAGGAGAATAGCATATGAACAAAGTCATATTAATGGGTCGTCTGACCAGAGATCCTGAAGTTAGATATTCACAGAGCGATACATCGATGGCGATAGCAAGATTTTCTCTTGCCGTTGACAGAAGAGTATCAAGGAATAATACGGACGGTCAGACAGCAGATTTTATCAACATCGTAGCCTTTGGCAGACTCGGAGAGTTCTCTGAGAAGTACCTGCACAAGGGAACGAAGGTAGCACTTGAGGGACGCATCCAGACAGGCAGCTATACCAACAAGGATGGCGTCAAGGTATATACCACTGAGGTAGTCGCTGAGAATATAGAGTTCGCAGAGAGCAAGGGCGCATCGGAAGGCCAGGGTGGCGGTCAGAGTTATTCCGCACCTCAGGCATCTGCAGCTCCGGCCCCCGCTGATGACGGTTTCATGAACATTCCTGACGGAATAGATGAAGAATTGCCGTTCTCTTAAGTGGTGATACGGTTAAGATGCTTAGGCATCGTATTAAGATAGGAGGCATGTAGCATGGCTTATAATAAAGCAGAAGGCGCTGAGAACGCTCGTCCCAAGAGACCGGGCGGAATGCGCAGAAGAAAAAAGGTATGTGTGTTCTGTGGTAAGGACAATGTAATAGATTACAAGGATACAGCTAAGCTTAAGAGATACGTCTCAGAGCGCGGTAAGATCCTTCCCCGCAGGATCACAGGTAACTGTGCTAAGCATCAGAGAGCACTCACTGTTGCAGTTAAGAGAGCTCGTCATATCGCACTGATGCCTTATACAGTAGAATAATATCACGTGTACAATGGACGGAGACTTCGGTCTCCGTTCTTTTTTATCTATATATATGGTAGAATATGGACTATGAGCAGGGAATACTTTATGGCGATCGATATAGGTACGACTAATATAGAGGCGGCATTAACGGATGGCGCCTCAAATATTATGTCAACCATTCTGCAACCAAATGTGAATAAGAAGTTCGGCCGGGATGTCATGACCCGTATCACTCAGGCAGAGCGGGGGAATCTGCATCAGATGTGTATGGATCTGAGGCAGCAGTTGTCGGAGATGATCAGTGAGCTGACCAAAGGAGTTGACATAAATCATATCACGATTGCATGTAATACGACTATGACGCATGTCCTTCTTGAAGAAGATTGCCATAATCTCGGGGTCTATCCCTTCAGCCCGGTACACATAGAGCTGGTTGACATAATGTCGACGGATATCAATATCACCGAAGACCCCGTACCCGTTACGATCCTTCCCGGCTTTTCGGCCTATGTGGGCGGCGATATCATGGCAGGTGTGATAAGCCTTGATCTTATGCACAGGCAGGGCAGATCGCTTCTTATCGACTTAGGAACCAACGGAGAGATGGTATATCATGATCCGGATGCAGGTAAGATGCTTGTGACATCCGCGGCAGCAGGGCCCGCCTTTGAACTTGCGGGAAGAGCCAAGGCTACGGAGATCATAGAAGGTATAGCCGCACTCAGGCAGCAGAACATCATAGATGAGACAGGGCTTCTTACGGATGAATACTTTGATACCGGCTATAAGTATAAAGAGGTCAATATAACACAACAGCTTATACGCGACGTCCAGACAGCCAAGTCCGCCATAAGATCAGGGATCGAGATCCTGCTTAAGAAAGCCGGCACAGAGGCAGATCTGATAGATAATGTTTTTGTATCGGGAGCTTTTGGAGAGAATCTGGATGCAGATGCGGCCATCTGTATCGGTATGCTGCCTGATGGATTCAGGGGTCATATAACTCCCTGCGGTAATACCTCCTTAAAGGGAGCGATCAAATATGGTTCAGGCGAAGGGATCATATCCGAAGAGACAAACTTTGAAGAGATATATTTGGCAATGGAAGGATCATTTAACGATCTGTATATATCCAATATGAACTTATGACAGAAAACAGTAGGGTACAAAAAAGAAGGTGGCAGAGATGTCACCTTCTTCTCGTTATGCTTTATCTTCGGTTCTGTTATGAGATCGCCTGAAGCTTGCTCATAAGTGAATCGATATCCATTCCGTGAACCATGGCTGCCTCTGCGATGCTCTCGCCCTGTGAAGCGGGGCATCCGATGCAGTGCATTCCCTCTTCCATAAGAATGGGTGCCGCATCCGGGAAGTTCACCAGAAGTTCGCCTATAGTCATATCACTGCTTATATTCATTGTTCGTTCCTCCTTAAGTTCATTTAGTCATTCCACAGACATAGTAGCCCACATTTTTACATTATGCAATCACTAGATATTGTGGTCTGTAAAATAGGCTCCCACTATTGTAGATTTTGTTCCTAAAAAAGTACATTCCGCCTTCTTGACGGTGTATATCAAGGGTCCTATAATGTAAACACGACGGTATTTTAATAGTTATTCTCAATAACTATTCTATGACAGAGGAGCGTCGCGAGACCTCTGTCGTATATGTAACTATCAATCAAATTTTTTAACAGGAGGCATTAGCAAAATGAGACCAGAATGGAAAGATTTTGTAGGTGGCAAGTGGGAGAATGAGATCAACGTACGAGATTTCATTCAGAAGAACTACACTCCCTATGACGGAGATGAGAGCTTCTTAGCAGGCCCTACTCAGAACACCAAGGATCTGTGGGCAATGGTTATGGATCTGACCAAGAAGGAAAGAGAAGCAGGCGGTGTGCTTGATATGGACACCAAGGTTATCTCTACTATCACTTCTCATGGTCCCGGATACCTCGATAAGTCCAAGGAGACTATCGTAGGCTTCCAGACAGATAAGCCCTTCAAGCGTTCTATGCAGCCTTACGGCGGTATCAGAATGGCAGAGAAGGCATGTTCAGACAACGGTTACACTGTTGATCCCGAGATCAGCGAGTTCTTCTCAACACATCGTAAGACACATAACGCCGGATGTTTCGACGCTTACAACCCTGAGATGAGAGCTTGCCGTTCTTCACACGTTATCACAGGTCTTCCCGATGCTTACGGACGCGGACGTATCATCGGTGACTACAGAAGAGTAGCTCTCTACGGTATCGACAGACTTATAGAGGATAAGGAAGCTCAGAAGGAATCTACAGGACGTGTTATGACAGATGATGTTATCCGTCTTCGTGAAGAGCTCTCAGAGCAGATGACCGCTCTTAAGATGATGAAGGAGATGGCAGCTTCTTACGGTTGCGATATCTCTAAGCCCGCTTCTAACGTACAGGAAGCTATCCAGGCTACATACTTCGGTTACCTCTCAGCAGTTAAGGAGCAGAACGGTGCAGCAATGTCACTCGGACGTACTTCTACATTCATCGACTGCTACGCAGAGAGAGACCTTAAGAACGGTACATTCACAGAGGAGCAGATTCAGGAGTTCATCGATCACTTCATCATGAAGCTTCGTTGCGTTAAGTTCGCTCGTACTCCTGAGTACAATCAGATATTCGCCGGCGATCCGGTATGGGTTACAGAGTCAATCGGTGGTGTAGGTGTTGACGGCAGACATATGGTAACAAAGAGTTCATTCCGTTACCTCCACACACTTGAGAACCTCGGTGCAGCTCCCGAGCCTAACCTCACAGTTCTCTGGTCTACAAGACTTCCTATCCCGTTCAAGAAGTACTGTGCTAAGATCTCTATCACGACATCTTCTATCCAGTACGAGAACGATGACCTTATGAGAGTAACACACGGTGATGACTACGGTATCGCTTGCTGCGTATCTTCAATGGTTATCGGTAAGCAGATGCAGTTCTTCGGAGCAAGAGCTAACCTCGCTAAGTGTATGTTATACGCTCTTAACGGCGGTGTAGATGAAGTTACCAAGAAGCAGGTTGGTCCTAAGTATCGTCCTGTAACCGGTGATGTACTTGACTATGATGATGTAATGTCTAAGTTCACAGACATGATGGAGTGGCTTGCCGATGTATATGTTAATACTCTTAACATCATCCACTACATGCATGATAAGTACTGCTATGAGAGAGCACAGATGGCTCTTCATGACAGAGACGTACTCAGATACTTCGCTACAGGTATCGCAGGTCTTTCAGTTGTAACAGACTCTCTCTGCGCTATCAAGTACGCTACGGTTAAGCCTATAAGAGATGAGGACGGCGTTATCGTTGACTTCGAGACAACAGGCGACTTCCCTAAGTACGGTAATGATGATGACAGAGCCGATACGATCGCTCATGACCTCGTTGAGACCTTCATGAAGATGATCAGACGTCATCACACATACAGAAACAGCTTCCCGACAATGTCAGTTCTTACCATTACTTCTAACGTAACCTACGGTAAGGCAACAGGTAACACACCTGACGGACGTAAGAAGGGACAGCCTTTCG
>CAMNDJ010000095.1 GCA_946535225.1 uncultured Lachnospiraceae bacterium | reverse complement strand
GGCGATGAGCTGTCAGTCTTTATCTACAGAGACAGCAAGGACAGACTCATATCAACACTTAAGACACCCAAAATGACTCTCGGCAAGATCGGCAGATGCAGGGTCATAGAAGTCGGTAAGATCGGCGCTTTTCTTGACTGGGGTTTGGAGAAGGATCTGCTTCTGCCCTACCGCGAGATGACGGGAGAGATCCACCCCGGCATGGAGATACCCGTGGCCCTGTACCTTGATAAAAGCGGCCGCCTTTGCGCTACGATGAAGCTCTATAAATACTTAGAGCCCGCAACGGACATTCATAAAGGAGATCACGTATCCGGCACGGTATATGAGATCAGTAAGGATTTCGGAACCTTCGTTGCCATAGACGACAGATATCAGGGGCTGATCCCTAAGAGAGAATCTTCGGGTTCGCTTAAGATCGGCGATGTGATAAGGGCGAGAGTGACCGGCATAAAGCCTGACGGCAAGGTTGACTTAAGCCTTAAGGAGCTCACTCATATACAGATGGACATAGATGCGGACAAGCTGATAAAGCTCATGGACTCAAACGGCGGATCGCTGCCGTTTACAGACAAAGCATCTCCGGAACTCATAAGAAGCAGGACGGATATGTCCAAGAACGAATTCAAAAGAGCCGTCGGAAGGCTACTCAAGCAGGGGCTAGTCGCGATAAAGGAAGACAGTATCGTTAAGACGGACCCTTCCGGCAGACGGAATAATAAAGGATGATATTAGGGGATAAGAAGATGACTAAAACAAGAACGAACAGAAATCTTGCAAACATATATTTTCTGATACTTATGATCTTATTGTGGGGAGTCAATTTCCTGCCTGAGGATATACTGGCAGGGACATCGGAGAATTTCGCGGTAAATGCTTCCATATCAGAGATCATTATAGCTGTGCCGGCACTTCTTATGATAGGCATATGGCTGATCATTCGGGCTGTCAAGTACCCCGACAGAGAACCGGGCCAGTCGCCTCTCCTTTCAGACAGGCTGATGTTTCGTGCTCTTAAGCCGTCATCGATGTTGATGACAGTTCTGTATACGCTAACGATCATGCCGCTGATCACACTGTGCAATCTCATAACCATGCTGTTCGTGGATAATACGATACTGGAATACAGTACGGATATAATCGATATGCCGATGCCGCTTGCCGTATTCATGTTAGCGATCCTTCCGCCCTTCTGTGAGGAACTTGCATTCAGAGGTGTTGTATACGGAGGATACAGAAGAGACTGCAGACCGGCAGGAGCGATCCTCATGTCAGCCTTCCTCTTCGGTCTTATGCACGGCAATATCAATCAGTTCGCATATGCCTTTGTCATAGGGATCGCAATGGCCTTCATGGTCGAGGCTACCGGCAGCATATGGCCTTCGATACTGATCCATATATGCATTAACTTACGTTCGGTAGTCGCAATGTTTCTGCTTGAGCATTTGCAGTCGGGTATATTCGAAGAATATCTGGAAATGGGTGAAGATCTGGCGACCGAGGGAATGGGGCTCTCGATCCTTATCTATGCGATACTGTCCGTTATAACGATACTGATGGCCGGCGCGATACTGGGCTGGGTCGCTCAGAACGAGGGCAGAGCCAATCCGCTTAAGATCTTTCTCGCCAACAGGCATTATAAATCGGAACGCGTCAGTGTCTGGTCGGTATCACTCATCATCGGCATAATCGCAGCCATCGCGATGATGGTATTAGTTGAGGTTTATGCCTAGGATATTTGCGGGCTTACGGCAGGTATCAGTCAGACTCTGTATCCGGGATATCTGCAGGCTTATCGCATTAGTTGAACTCTATTCCCAGGATATTTGCGGCCTTTAGGATCGCTACCTGCGTCTTACCGTCAGTGATCCGGCCGGCCATTATATCATCTACGAGTTCTTTTATCGGAATCTCAGTGATGTTTAAAAATTCATCATCATCAAGATCTCTCTCCCCCTTATGAAGTCCTCTTGCAAGATACATCGTTATCTTCTCATCGGAATATGCAGGTGCAGGATAATACAGTCCCATATCTGTCCATTCCGTGGCTTCGTATCCTGTCTCCTCTCTGAGTTCGCGTTTGATCGCATCCAGCCTGTCTTCATCTTTGCTGTCAAGCTTACCTGCAGGGATCTCCGTTATGACCTGATCGATGGGATAACGGAACTGTCTCTCCATTATGACCTTATTATCGTCCGTAACGGGTACCACGCATACGGCACCAATGTGCCTTATGATCTCTCTTGAGGCCGTATTTCCGTTGGGGAGTCTGACCTCGTCCTTCTTAACGTGCAGGATAAAGCCGTCAAATATATCCTCGGATGATGTCATCGTCTCTCCGAGCTGCTTAAGTTCACTGTCCATCTTATCCTTTCCTTCCATGTTCTGCCGAAACATCCGGATCGCCATACGCGCCCTTCTGTTCCCTCAGCTCCTTTCTGTTCCTTCAGAAAAAATGCTTGCATTTTAAATTGATTTGAGTTAATATAAGCAAGTGCCTGTAAAGGTCACGTAAATAGCGCTATCGCCAAACGGTAAGGCAACGGACTCTGACTCCGTCATTTCTTGGTTCGAATCCAAGTAGCGCTGTTAGTTAAGAGAGCTGATTCTCAGCTCTCTTTTTTGTTCTCTTATCAGTCATTTACGGCAGGACATCTTAATATATCATTCACGGCAGCTGCCTCGGATAACTTAAGATACAGCATCTGCTTCGCATGCGGAGCTGAATCCTGCTCTGTACCGTCCTCCGCATATATTCCCAGAACTTCTGTCTCTATATTGCGTCCGTCGGGCTTCATGATCTCTATTGTATCACCCTTACAGAACTTATTGCGTTGTTCGATGCGGATATAAGGGATCTTCCGGCTATCCACAGTCTCAGTCGCACCGGTTTTTCCCGGCTCAGATGCTGCAGGCAGATCGTCCGCAACTTCATATACGATACCAAGGTAAGTGCATTCATTGATATATGTGTTGGTGCCGTAGACCTGCGCCTCATCGGTTGGCTTGCCGAAATAGAAACCTGTCGTAAAACCTCTGTAGGTGCATTTGCGGATCTCGCTGCGATACCAGTCCATGTTGGCGACGTACTTCTCGGGAGACTCGAGATAATCATCGATCGCCCTTCTGTAGGTTCGTGCCACGGTCGCTACATAGAGCGCTGTCTTCATACGGCCCTCGATCTTGTAGGAATCTATGCCCGCCTCGATAAGCTCAGGGATATGCTCTATCATGCACAGATCCTTGCTGTTGAATATATAGGTTCCGCGCTCATTCTCATAGACGGGAAGATATTGTCCCGGACGCTGTTCCTCGACCACCGCATATTTCCAACGGCAGGGATGGGTGCACTCGCCCTGATTGGCATCGCGCCCCGTGAAATAATTACTCAGCAGACACCTGCCCGAGTAAGAAATGCACATGGCTCCGTGAATAAAGCTCTCTATCTCCATATCTTCTGGGATATTGGCCCTTATATCTTTGATCTCGTCAAGACTTAATTCCCTGGCGGATACGACACGCTTCGCGCCCTGTTCATACCAGAATCTGTAGGTCAGGTAATTGGTGTTATTGGCCTGCGTTGAGATATGCCTGTCTATCTCGGGACAGATCTCCTTGGCCAGTGTAAAGATTCCGGGATCGGCGATTATGAGCGCATCGGGGCGAACCTGCTTAAGCTCCTCAAGATAGACGCGTACTTCCTTAAGGTCGTAATTGTGCGCAAGGATATTAACGGTCACATGCACCTTCACATTGTGTTCATGTGCAAATGCGACCGCTTCTTTCATCTCTTCGATCGTGAAGTTTTTGGCCTTGGCCCGCAATCCGAACACCTCGCCGCCTATATATACGGCATCAGCGCCGTAGTACACGGCTTCCTTAAGGACTTCGAGGCTGCCCGCCGGGACCAGTAATTCGGGTTTCTTCATAATCTTAATCCGTTTCGAATTCGATCATTCATGCCGTATCATCAACTGCGATCAGACTGAGATGGTCAGTTGATTAGTTGACATAACTGCTGTCCTATTTCTTTTTTACACACTTTCCCTTCTCGTTGATCTCATATTTCTGACCAAACTCAGGATTTATCTCAGCAATTCGCTCAAACTCGTCAGGATGAGCGATACAGTATGACTGCGCAAATCTGGGCTTTGTGCGAATATTCTTCTCCGTCTCTTTCTCTGCCATCTGATCTACCAGCTTACGTCCGACATACAGGAACAGGAACGCGGCAAGTCCCGCCAGAATGATGGTCGGAAGTATATAAACCGGACTTTTGCCCACCTGCAAGATACATAAGATAGCTCCAATGGCACTGATGAATCCTATGATGTAAGAAAAACCGGAAACAAGTGTCGCTACCGGGGCATAAGGGTAGTTTCTGTAGAAAATGGGTATCATATTATTACTCCTCCTTTATTACTGCTTTTTTGCACTTTGTATATAATAGCGCATAGATACTGTGTTTTCAAGCGTAATGATATGCTATAGCTTTAACAATTGATATGCTATAGCTTTAGCAATTGATATGCTACATCATTAGCAATCCGCTTAACATTATGCCGCAAGCAATCTGCTTAACAGCTTTCTTAACAAGCTGCTTAGCAGTACTCTTGTCAACCTGTTTAGTAACTTATTTCAGAAGATAGTGTTCTATCATCTGATTCAACAACTTGGTATCCAGTGGTCGTGCCGAGGTCTCATAAGTTAAGATCAGATCAGTACCCAGGAAGAAGCCGTTTTTTTCATATAAGTCTATACGATGCAGAGCATTATCAGAGTACTCCGGATCGTCCATCATTCCAAGGTGTTCCCAGAAGAATTGCTTCCTGGCAGATATGTTGAGGACAGTGAAGTCAGGATAGACGGTTCCAATGCCCTTTAGGTTGATCGGGCACTCATACCTGTACGGAATACCGAGTGACCTAAGCTTGTCTGCGATGATCTTCTCCGACTTGGAGCGGACTCGCTCGCCTCTCTCTGCGTAGATCTCCGGGGTTCCTTCTGCAAATGGCTTGGGATCATACTCATGGGCCTGCCATGATGCTGCATACTCCTCATCAGAGACGCAGAGGGGTTTGACGAGAGCGCGTCTTGCAGGAGACAGCTCAGTGTATAATGCCTCCAATCTGTCCGGTGCACATGAATCTATGAAATCCCGAATCGCCAGCTGTTGCCGGTCTATCTCATTAATGAGTGCCTGACTGTACTCGTTCTGCACTATCGCCGCTATGGACTTCATGTGGCTACGGTCAGCATATCTTCCGCATTTGGGCGCATTATGATCTGCCGAGTCCCTGTAATAGTAGTAGTGTCTGCCCTTTTTGTCGCTGCACCTTACTCGCCAGTCAGGGGCTTGAGTTATCGCCGCTTCTGCTTTTCTTCTTAATTGTTCGTAGTTACTGTTCATTTGGTTAAGTAGATTGATGATCTGTTTCATTTCTTTGACGTGCCTCCTTTTGATGTGAATCGAATTGATTGGGGTAGATTGATGTTGATCTGATCTGTTGATTTGGTCTGCTGATCTGGTCTGTTGATTTGATCTGCTGATTTGGTCTGCGGATTTGATCTGTTGATTTGGTCAGGTTTGGGATTAATTCTGATGCGATTTGTTTCGACTTGCTCGAATGGTAGGACTAAATTGGATTTTTGGCTTGTTTGGTCTGAC
>CAMNDJ010000094.1 GCA_946535225.1 uncultured Lachnospiraceae bacterium | reverse complement strand
CATACACAAAGAGGCGGAAGCCCCTGCCCCTACGACAGAGTGTTTGCGAGCAGACTTGGTGCCGAAGCCGGCAAGCTGATCTTAGAAGGCGAATACGGATTCATGGTAGGTTACAGGAACAGAGAGATCGTCAAGGTTCCTCTTGAAGATGTTGCAGGCAAGCTTAAGATGTTAGATCCGGATTCTACGATCATCAAGGAAGCCAAGATGTTAGGAATAAGCTTCGGGGATTGATATGTCGTATGTAGCTTTATATCGCAAATTCCGTCCGGACAGTTTTGCGGATGTCAAAGGACAGGATCATATAGTGACCACGCTTAAGAATCAGATCGTTTCGGGCAGGGTAGGACACGCCTATCTTTTCTGCGGAACGAGAGGAACAGGTAAGACGACGGTGGCCAAGCTGATGGCAAAATCCGTTAACTGTGAGAATCCAAAGGACGGAGACCCATGCGGAGAATGTCCTTCCTGTAAAGCGATAGCTGCAGGAGCCAGCATGAGTGTGGTTGAGATCGATGCCGCATCCAATAACGGTGTCGATAATGTAAGAGAGATCATCGACGAGGTGGCTTTCCCGCCTGCCGATGCCAAATATCGTGTGTACATAATCGACGAGGTACACATGCTTTCTATCGGTGCGTTCAATGCACTGCTCAAGACGTTAGAAGAACCGCCGGGATATGTTATCTTTATCCTTGCGACGACAGATCCGCAGAAGATCCCGATCACCATACTTTCCAGATGTCAGAGATACGATTTTAAGAGGATAACGACTGACACGATAGCCGACAGACTCGAAGAGCTTACAGCCATCGAGAATATCGATGTCGAACCGCGTGCATTGAGATATATAGCGAAAGTGGCCGACGGCTCAATGCGAGATGCATTGAGTCTGCTCGATCAGTGTGTTGCTTTTCATTATGGTGAGACTCTTAAGTACGATATGGTGCTTGATGTACTTGGAGCCGTAGATACGGAAGTGTTCGGGAGGCTGTACAGATCCGTTGTCAGACAGGATGTCATAAGCTGTATCGGTATCCTGGACGAGGCAGTATCCCAGGGAAGAGAATTAACACAGTTTGTAAATGATTTCATAGGGTATCTGAGGAATATCCTCATAATCATGAGTTCCGATGATCCGTGGGGCATATTGGATGTATCGGATGAGAACCGTGCCGGAATGGAAGAAGAAGCCGGTATGTGTGATCTGCAGACGATCATCCGATATATCAGAGTGTTCTCCGGGTTAGCCAATGATATAAGATATTCTCCTTCCAAGCGCATCCTGACAGAGACTGCGATCATCAAATTATGTAAACCCGAGATGGAGACCGATCTTTCGTCACTGCTTGACAGAGTAAGAGTCTTAGAGGATAAGATTTCCAAAGGTTTGATCCCGATGGTCGCGCCTGTGACCGGGAGTGATATGCTTAACGTCAGTGGAAACAGCCCGGTCGTAACAAGCGGATCAGAGTCGGTTCCGCTTCCACAGGCTTTGCCGGAAGATATTCAGGCTATAGTGAACAATTGGACAAAAATGATCTCTTCCGCGCCTGATGCCGCTGTCAAATCCATGCTTAAGAACACTTATCCTTCCATTACATCCGATAATGTCCTTAAGATAATCACCAGGGATTCCATTTCAGAGCAGAGGCTTAAATCTGAGGCGGGAAGAGAAGCGCTTAAGGCTGTGCTAAGGCAGTACTCGGGTAAAGATATGGATTTTGTTATAGAAAAGATATCGGCTGACGGAAGTGAGGATACTAAAAATCCGAATATACTTGCACTGAAGAATATCAATATTGAGATAACCACAGAGAATACGGAGGAAACGGATTATGTCTAGAAAAGGCGGATTTCCCGGAGGAGCAATGCCGGGCAATATGAACAATCTGATGAAGCAGGCACAGCGTATGCAGCGTCAGATGGAGGAGAACCAGCAGAGGCTTGAAGAGTCCGAGTATACTGCCAAGGCAGGCGGAGGTGCGGTTGAAGTGACAGTCAGCGGGACCAAGGAGATCAAGAGTCTTAAATTGTCACCTGACGTGGTCGATCCGGAAGATATTGAGATGCTTCAGGATCTTATAGTTGCGGCACTCAATGAAGCTTTTGCCCAGGTAGATAAAGCTTCGGGTGAAGCTATGAGCAAGCTTACCGGCGGTCTGGGAGGGCTTCCTTTCTGATGGAACTGTACAGCGGCCCTATCAACAGATTAATAGATGAACTGGCTGCTCTGCCGGGTATAGGAGAGAAATCAGCCAGTCGCCTCGCTTTTCACCTGATCAATATGCCGAAGGGTAAGGTGGAAAGGCTGGCCAATACGATAGTAGAAGCCAAAGAGAAGGTGTGTTATTGCAGAGAGTGTTATACACTTACCGACAAGGAATTATGTCCTGTCTGCAGCAGTGATAAAAGAGACCATTCTATGATAATGGTCGTCGAGAACAGCAGAGATCTTGCGGCGTATGAGAAAACAGGCAAATATCCCGGTGTTTATCATGTGTTGCATGGAGCCATATCACCTATGTTGGGTATAGGGCCCGGTGATATCAGATTAAAAGAGCTGCTCGAGAGGTTGCAGGATGACTCTGTAAAAGAAGTGATCATTGCAACCAATTCAAGCCTTGAAGGTGAGACTACGGCGATGTATATCAGTAAACTCATCAAACCTACGGGAGTAAAGGTGACGCGTATCGCCAGCGGAGTTCCGGTAGGAGGAGATCTTGAATGTATTGATGAGGTCACACTCTTAAGGGCACTTGAAGGAAGAACAGAACTCTGATCATTCAGTATCAGGATAGCATTACAGGTTAAGAAGGGTTAAGGAAGGAGTACACATGAAAGAGCATTATGGAGTAACAAAAGACGGACAGGAGATCAGCGCATATACGCTTGAAGGAAGCAGAGGAATGAAGGCAGTAGTCATTGACTACGGTGCGATTCTGGACAAGGTGCTCGTTCCGGATGCATCGGGAAATGTTGTTGATGTAACACTCAGCAGCCCGGATTATGCTTCCTATGCAGCAGATACCAATTTCTTCGGCTCGACCGTCGGACCGAGCGCCAACAGGATAGCGGGTGCTTCTTATGTCATAGACGGGATTGAATATAAGATGGACAAAAATGACGGAGAGAACAATCTCCATACCAATATCCCGGATGGCCTTAACAGACGTATGTGGAAGGCGACAGAAGGTGACAACAGTGTCACTTTTGAGATAGAGCTTCCTGACGGTGAATACGGGATGGCCGGTAACAGAAAGATAAGCGTTACATATTCGGTCAATAAAGAAAATGAGATCAAGATTGAGTACAATGCGACCAGTGATAAGAAAACGGTTTTCAATATGACCAATCATTCTTATTTTAATCTGGCCGGACATGATTCAGGAAGTGTGCTGGATCATGAGCTTCAGATAAATGCCTCCAATTATACCAAGATCGTTGAAGGTGCCATTCCTACAGGTGAGATAGTTTCCGTCATCGGTACCGAACTTGATTTTACTTCTCCCAAGACCGTGGGAAAGGATATAGAGGCGGACAATGAGCAGATGAAGCTTGTGCTGGGATATGATTTTAATTATGTGGTTGACGGTCATGACGGAAGTCTTAAGCAGATCGCAATGCTTAAGGATCCCAAGTCAGGCAGAGTGATGAAGGTGTTTACTGACCTTCCGGGTGTTCAGTTATATACGGCCAACCATGTTAAGCATGCTCCGGGCAAGAACGGAATGACATACGAAGCAAGATACGGACTGTGTCTTGAAACACAGGATTATCCTGATTCAATTCACCATGATAATTTCCCTGATGTGGTATATGGCCCGGGAAGAGATTATCATACGGTGACTGTATACAGATTCGAGTAGGAGTTCCCGTTTAGTTGTTATGGCTGATCGCAAAGGTTTTCACGTAGTAGGATCGGAAGAGAATACAGAGAGTAAAGAGAACAAAGGCAGTCTCAATTCGCAGATCGTCAGGCACAGATTTGCCATCGTTGCACGTGCGTGTATTGCGATAGCCGTCGTTGTTTTACTTTTTATCATCTTAAGAAGCCGGTATCGTAACCAGATCTATTCGGTGATGAACGTTTCGGAGAGATTTGAGAAGGTCAGTCTTGAGAACAATTCATATATAAGTAACAATGAGAGCGTTATCACTTACAGCAGAGACGGTATCAGTGCAACCGATGGATCGGGCAAGGTGCTCTGGAATCTTACATACGAGATGCAGAAGCCTATCGTGCATCAGTCGGGAGGGATAGTTGCCGTATGTGATTACAACGGTCATATCATATATATGATCTCATCAGATGGCAAAGTGACGCAGATCGATACCAATCTGCCGGTCAGAGATTTCTCGGTAGCCGGTGAGAAAAGAGTTGCGGCGATCCTGGAGGATTCAGGTAATTCATGGATCAATCTGTATGACGAAAGCGGAAACAAGGTTGTAGAGATCAAAGCTACGATGACCAAGACGGGATATCCGCTGGCAGTCGCGCTGTCCGGTGAGGTGATGGGCGTATCTTATTTCTATGTGGATGGAGATTCGATGCGTAACAGCGTGACATTTTACAATTTCGGCGGAATAGGTGAGAATACTTCCGATCATATAGTGAGCAGTTATGATTATGCGGATGCGGTAGTCCCGATCATAGGCTTTATGAACAATGAGACCTGCTTTGCTCTGGCCGATAACAGACTGATGTTCTTTACGGGATCCAAGAAACCTGTAAGTTCATCGGATACACTTATAAATGAGAACATAGTCGGGGCTTACTACGGAGACACAGGTATCGGTCTTGTGTTCTATGACGTATCGGGAGAACACAAGTACAGATTGGATCTTTATGATACAACCGGCAAAAAGAAGATGTCTTATTCATATGATATGGATTTCAAGGATATTCTGATCCATAAGGGGCAGATCTTCATATATAATGAAGACCAGTGTGTGATCCTTGATGATGGTGGCAAAGAGAAATTTACCGGCCTGTTCGTTGATAAAGTGCTGAATGTGAGTACAACTGATTCCAACAAGAAATATATAGCAGTTACCAAGACAGCAATAGAGACGTTGAACTTTGAATAACATGATCAATACTACATTAATAATAGGAATGATCCTTGGTATCGCAGGAATTTATATCGGGTTTAAGGTAGGTTTTACCAAGGGAATATCTCATCTGGTCGCTCTGATCGCAACAATACTTACATTGTTCCTGCTTCTGATGCTCACTGCAAGCATACAGACCGGCCAGTCGAGGAACAGTGTCATCACCGTGATAATCCTGGTGATATTGGGTACGGTATACGGAATAGTCAAGGTGCTCCTCAAATCAGCACATAAGGTTTCGGAATTACCTCTGCTCCATCAATTGGATAAGATCGCGGGTATACTCGTCGGCCTGTTATGGATGACAGCCATATATATGCTGTTGATATCACTGTCATACAGAGGCCTGTTCGGTCCGTTCGGTGAGCAGGTGATCTCGGACGTGGAAAACAACGGGATACTGACGCTTATCAACAAGTACAATATACTGATGCCCCGGTGATGCTCTGTAGCGGCATTGCTTTAACGTACTGAAACCTCATAAAATCAACAAAAAATCTTCCTGAATTCTTTCAAAAGGTGTTGACATCCGCATTTTGGGGTGTTAAGATAATCAAGCCGCACAGAAATGGGCGGCTTTAA
>CAMNDJ010000093.1 GCA_946535225.1 uncultured Lachnospiraceae bacterium | reverse complement strand
GGCGGAACTAAGCTGATACAGTCGACCGCGTTTGAGGTGTCCGTTAAGAGCATAGTCTTAGCTATCAGTTTCTCAATGGGAATAGGTATCTTCTTCGGTTACTATCCGGCCAACAAGGCGGCCAAGATGGATCCGATAGAAGCACTGAGATATGAGTGATCATGCCTGATAAACGGATCGATATTACGGGACCGGCGAAATGGGTTTTAGAGAGTGGTTGTACAGGTTGATACCGCGTATCATCAGTAACCGCATGCTTCTGCGAATAATGCAGTGTATGCGGTTCTTGCAGCGCCATGGCCTTATGTATGCCGCGAGCCATTATGACTTAAATGTCAGAAGTCTCTCAGAGATATTCAGTGAGGATCCCGATATGTATCTTACGCCTTTTATGGAAAACCAGAGGCGACTAAGTTCACTGTTCATCGGAATGTCCACCATGGCCGAGGCGGGCTGTGAGGTCATAGCGGTATATAATGCGCTCAAAGTGATAAGCATGGAAGATCATCCTCTGCCGGTACTCATAGAGGAATTCGAGAAGGACGGCATCATCAGAAGCGGAAGATACGGTGTCGCAACCATGGCGATGAGGGATCAGCTTAAGAAGATGGGCTATGTGACGAAGATGACATCCAAAGTAAATGAGATGTCTGAATTGCTCGATAAGTCCAGAGTCGCGATCCTTACCATGTATAACGACAAAGAGACTATAGGAGAGCAGGTGCACAGTGTGTGCATCAGCCGAACCAAGGTGTCGGGTACCGGTCATAGTATCGAAGAAGGCTATGTGATCCACAATATGTACGGGGACGGAAGGGCTCTGGGCCCGTATAAGGATATGGATGATATAAGGACTAATCTGAGGGGCGGCAAGATCGGTCCCATTGCGCTGATTGGCGTTCTGTGATAGATTATGGAGTGATTCTACTCATTTAAGAAAGGATTGGTTATGTTAACTAATGTATTACTGTTTGCACTGGGATTCGTATTACTCATCATAGGCGGAGATAAGTTCGTGGACGGAGCCACGGGAGTGGCCAAGAGATACCATATTCCGGAGCTTCTTATAGGAGCGACGGTAGTGTCGATAGGAACTACGCTTCCGGAAGTCATGGTATCGGCGACATCGGCTGCCAAGGGCATAGGTGATATCGCATACGGTAATGCCATTGGTTCGATCATATGCAATACTTCGCTCATTGCCGCCATAACAGTAGCGATCCGTCCGGCTCCGGTCGGTAAGAAGGATCTGATCAAGCCCGTTATATTCTTCTTTACCGCTGCGATATTCTATTCTGCTGTTTCATACATGTCCGGATATTTTTCGCGCCTGACGGGTATCATACTCTTGCTCATATTCATAGTATATATGATCATAAACGTTAAGGATGCGCTCAAGGGCAGCGCTTCGGGCACCGACAGTTCGCCCGTGGCTGACAATGCAGAAGATGAAGCGAAAAAGTCAGTCGCATCCGGTTTTAAAGAGAGCATACTGTATGACCTTCTGATGATCGTCATCGGAGCCGTGTTCATAACGATCGGGGCGAATCTCTTAGTCGATAACGGGACCATCATCGCGACGGCGCTCGGTGTGCCCACTTCGGTCATCGCGCTTACGTTCGTGGCGCTCGGGACATCGCTTCCGGAGCTCGTGACGGCCATAACGTCGCTTATCAAAGGCCATGGCGCTCTGTCGCTTGGTAATGTTATCGGGGCCAACCTCTTCAATCTCGTGCTCGTAAGCGGTCTCTCGATCACGATCCAGCCGTTCCATATACCGGTGGAGAAGACGATCGCGGGTATGAATGCATCGCTTGTTGTTGATATTCCTGTCATGTTTGCGGTGATGGCGATACTTACGCTTCCTTCCATAATAAGAGGGAAAATCTCACGTGTTCAGGGAATACTGCTGCTTGCGATATATGCGGGTTATCTGGTGTTCCAGTTCGCGCTGTAGGCTTGTGTTGACGGTCGTGTCATGACGGCCATGTCATATAGTCGGGCAGGATGTGTTATTTCGCTTGCCGGGATTTGTTGCATGTAAGAAGCGATAAAACTTGCAAAGTCAGTGATAATGATGATATATTACGTATGTCGCTCAAAAGGAGAAGGTGATTGATTATGAAGATAGGATTTATAGGAATGGGCAATATGGCGCAGGCCATCGCTGCCGGATTCATTTACAGTGATAAGATAGACGGGACTGATGTGTATGCATATGCGCCTCATCAGGACAAGTTAAAGAGTAATGCCGCCAAGATAGGTTTCGTGCCGGCTCCCACGCTCAAGGCGTTGGTTACGAGTGTGGATCTTGTGATCATAGCCTGCAAGCCTTATCAGATAGAGGATGTGCTCGATGAGATAGGTCAGGATCTTAAGGGCAAGGCGCTTGTGTCGATAGCGGCAGGCTGGGTGCATGAGACATATGTAAAGATCCTCGGCGAGGATGTGAGGATACAGTGCATCATGCCCAATACACCGGCAATGGTCGGCGAGGGAGTGCTCTTGTTCGAGAGGGAGAATTCTCTGAAGGAAGAAGAACGTAATGAGATCATAGATCTGTTCGGAAGTCTCGGCCTTGTGGAGGAGCTTCCCACGGAACTTATGAACATAGGCGGTGCGATCACCGGCTGCGGACCGGCATTTATGGATATGATAATGGAGGCCTATGCGGATGCGGCTGTCAAGTACGGTATCCCGAGGACTCTGGCATATAAGTTTGTGAGTCAGACCATGCTTGGTTCTGCCAAGCTGCAGCTTCAGAGCGGTTCTCATCCCGGAGTACTTAAGGATGCGGTATGCTCTCCGAAGGGCAGTACGATAAGAGGAGTCGAAGCACTGGAGAGATCGGGAATGCGTGCCTCATGCATGGATGCTATTGATTCAGTTATGGAATTTATGAATAACAGGTGAGTAAATGGGTGTTTTGGAGACTAAGAGAGTGATACAGCCTCCGAAGAGGCGCAGGATGACCAAGCGCAGGAGGATGATGATACTGTGTGCCAAGATCGCAGGCATAACGGCAGCTGCCATAGCTCTGATCATAGGCATATATCTGGTGGGATTCGCCAAGTATACATATATTAATCTGAGCGAACTGACACAAGCGTCAGTTGCAGGTTATAACGGCCACGGAACGTTGACAACTTCTACCAGTCCGATGGCGGGATATGAAGATTTCTTCGATACGGTCAGTGTCAGCGTCTTAGATACGGAAGAGATCAAGAACGGCAGCTTAAGTAACGGAGATAAGATAGAGATAGAGTATTTCTATAATAAGGAACTGGCCAAGGAGCACAAGTTAAGGGTCAGAGGCGGAAGCGAATTCGTAACGATCAAGGATCTGCCGGAAGGCAAGCCGATATCTTATGATGAGCTGTTCGCAGGGGTCAAGCTCACATATGAAGGAGTCGCTCCCGCGGTTGCCGTTACGGTGACCAATACGAGTACCGATGATATGCTTGCGGATGTTGTCTATTCGATCGTCGATCCCAAGGAATTCTATGATGAGGGTGAGACAGTCAGGGTACGTGCGGATTTTGATGTATCCAAGGCCGTCGAAGAGGCTTATGACATAGAAGCGGGTCCTGAAGGATATGTTAAGGACTTCACGGTAAGCGGTGTTGACAGATATCTTACGGATCCATCCGAGCTTCCTCAGGAACTGCTCGATCAGATGAAGGAATACGGAGCCACCCTGTTCGGAACATCTCAGGGCGATGCCAATGAATTCGGCTTAAGACTGCTTACATCGACAGGGGCAATGTATACTACGGACGGAGGAGAGTACACCTTCGCGTGGAGGACGCCGGTTTATATCTCTTCATATTTTACGTGTCTTAATGAAGATCATATCGGGGAACCCGGTAATCAGGTCAATGACGTCAAGGTCGTGTATGATACGGGTGTCATACAGTCGGACGGCAAGGCGGTATCGGCTGAGGCCGTTGTGGTATTTAAGGATATAGTCAAGAAGGCGGACGGAACGATCACAGTCGATCTAAACGAAGGTGAGATAGTTTCGGCTTCGACCAAGGACAGCGATATCAAAGCTTTAGTCAGGGCAACGAATGATGAGATGTATACCTCGACTAAGCTTGAACAATAAAGATCATATTAGGGACAGTGCTCGTAAAAGCGAAACAGTGCTCAAGGAGAAACAGTGCTAGTAAAGAAAAAGCAGTACTCGTAAAGAAAAGCGGTGCTCGTAAAAGTGAAACAGTGCTCAAGGAGAAACAGTGCTAGTAAAGGAAAAGCAGTGCTCGTAAAGAAAAGCAGTGCTCGTAAAGGAGGAGATGTATGGGCAATATTGAATGGTTTCTGATCGCATTTGTATGCTATCTGATCGTGATGGTCGTGATAGGTGCGATCTGCGCAAAGCAGAATACGAATTCCGCGGATTATTTCCTCGGAGGTCGTAAACTTACGGGATGGGTTGCCGCGATGTCGGCACAGGCATCCGACATGAGCGGATGGCTCCTTATGGGCCTGCCGGGAAGCGTATATGCACTCGGAACAGGACAGGCATGGATCGCCATCGGTCTTCTCATCGGTACTATAATCAACTGGCTCGTGATATCCAAGAGACTTCGTCGTTATACGATAGCAGCCAACAATTCGCTGACGATCCCGAGATTCTTCCAGAATCGTTTCGAAGATGAAAAGAAGATACTTCTCGGAGCATCATCGATCGTAATAGTAATATTCTTCCTTGTTTATACAGCATCAGCTCTTGCATCAGGCGGTAAGCTCTTCAATTCCGTATTCGGAATAGATTATCATATAGCACTCACAATCGGTGCGGTCGTTATCTTAGCTTATACGTTCATGGGCGGATTCTTAGCCGTTTGTACGACAGACCTTGTACAGGGTCTTCTGATGCTCGTAGCTCTCTTACTCGTGCCGATCCTTGCATACGGACTCATCGGCGGAGATATAGCCAGCGGACTGGCAGCAACAGGTGTGGCTAATACAGCCGGTTATCTGGATATAATGAAAGACGGTGACGGCAATCCGATCACGGTCGTATCGCTGATCTCCCAGCTTGCATGGGGACTCGGCTACTGCGGAATGCCTCACGTACTCGTGCGTTTCATGGCAGTCAAGGATGAGAAGGAACTCAATAAGAGTAAGGTGATAGCCATCATCTGGGTAATCCTCTCGCTCGGACTTGCTGTAGTGATCGGTGTTGTAGGACGTGCTTATCTTCCCACACTACTTACGGACGGAGCGGAAGAGAAGGTGTTCATAGAGATGATAGTGAAGGTATTCACTCAGGATATAAGAGTTCCTTTACTCGGAGGACTGTTCCTATGCGGTATACTCGCAGCTATCATGTCAACGGCGGATTCACAGCTTCTCGTATCGGCTTCAGCCGTGTCCGAGGATCTGTATGTGGGCGTTATGCGTAAGGAAGCGGATGATGACAAGATACTCCGCATCAGCCGTCTTACAGTACTCGCTATCGCTATCATAGCTTACTTCATAGCTTGGAACCCCAACAGCTCTATCATGAAGCTCGTATCTGACGCATGGGCAGGACTTGGCTCTGCATTCGGACCTACTGTTGTCATGGCTCTGTTCTGGAAGAGAACGAATCTTCCCGGTGCTATCGCAGGTGTCGTAAGCGGCGCAGCAACAGTCATCCTCTGGGACTACATACCACTCATGGGCGGCCAGACACTCGGCGATGTGACAGGACTTTACTCACTTGCTATCGGCTTCTTCGTAAGCCTGATATTCATCGTGATAGTCTCACTTCTTACCAAAGCTCCTTCTGAGTCAATGGTCAAGACATTCGAAGACGTGAAGGCCGGAAGGATCTAAGCGTTTAGGTAGTTTGGTATTTAAGTATTTTAAGTATTTAAG
>CAMNDJ010000092.1 GCA_946535225.1 uncultured Lachnospiraceae bacterium | reverse complement strand
TGCCCATATCACGAAGTGAGCTTGCTATGCATACGGACAAGGTCATCGGTATTCCTATGAAGAACATGATCCTTATGTAACGGACCGCCTCATCAAGTATAAGATCCGCCTGTGTATTGCCTATGAGCATGAGTGAGAGGACGTTCCTCGGAAAAACGACACAGACCAAGAAGAAGGGAATGATCGCAGCTAATCCCATCAATACCTTAAACATAAAGGCCTGCCGCATTCCTTCCTTATCCTTTGCACCAAAATGCTGAGTTAAGAATATGCCTCCCGTCATGCATATCGCGTTGGTATATACCATAAATATGAACAGGATCTGTCCCGCCACATTGACACCGGACATGGAGATATCTCCGAGTCCTGCGACCATGAAGTTGTCAATGAGCGACACCATATTCTGGATCAGTGCCTGAAGCATGATCGGTACAGCGATACCTAATGCCTTTTTATAGAATTCTCCCGGTCCGAATAGTCTTCTGCCTAACATAAACTGTCCCTCTATTGATCACATTCCCCTTTAAGTGACTTCTACAATATTATCATAACCTTGCGCGATTATCTATTCATTCCGCGCAGTGGCGAGTGTTCATTTTCTGTGCTAAAATATGGAACAGATGAGTTTTTGATCCCTGACAGGGACAGATAGGAGACGATATCATGTATCTGGACAGTACGACTATTATGCTTCTTGCAGGTGCTGCAGTAACTCTGCTCGCAAGCGGATTCCTTCACTGGACATACAATAAATACAAATTTAAGCCCAACAATAACGGATATACAGGCTGTGAAGTCGCAGAGATGATACTAAGAGCCGAATGCGCAGATTATGTCGGAGTGTCTATGACATCCGGTGAACTGACGGATCATTACGATCCCAGAACTAAGAGTGTATGCCTGTCACAAAGTGTCTATAACATGCATTCCATTGCAGCCGTTGCGGTAGCTGCTCACGAATGCGGACATGCGATACAGCACAAGGAGCAGTATGCACCTCTGTTATTCAGAAGCGCACTCGTGCCTTATGCTAATCTGGGTTCTAAACTGGGTATACCGATCATATTGCTCGGATGGTATTTCGGACTTGATTTCAATCTTCCGAGCGGAGGCGTTTTCAGCGTATCACAGCTCGGTATAATGATATTCTCCATAGCGATCCTCTTCCAGATCATCACTCTCCCTGTCGAGATAGATGCCAGCAACAGAGCGCTTGTTATCCTTGCCAAAGAGAATATACTTGACGGAAGCGAACTTAAAGGGGCGCGCAGGATGCTGACTGCAGCCGCTCTTACATATGTCGCTGCGGCAGCCTCGGCTGTATTGCAGTTACTCAGGATAATATTGCTAAACGGCGGACGTAGAAGCCGCCGCTGAACATAATGTTTTCGAGGGACGGACTGCCAAAGGTATCCTATCTCAATTCCATCATGACTTTGTAGCTGTTGCCCATGGTCGTGACCGTGGCGTAGGATCCGCATATAAGCGGAAGCATCGGAGGATGATGTCCGACATCCGCATCCATAAGTATGGGCTTGTCGAGGTCGGAGGTTATGTCAACCACCGCGCTGTACATATCCACTCCCATCATCTCTTCACCGTATCTTAATGAACGACCGATGATGAATCCGGCTGCCTTATCAAACCATCCGGCCTGTCTTAACTGCCACATCGCTCTGCGAAGATCCAGAGGACCGAGATCACAGCATTCTAAAAACCATATAAGCCCGTCTTCGGAATATCTGTCTGAGAATTCCTTAACCTTATCATATTTCGTACCAACAAGATTCACAAGACAATCCAGGCATCCGCCGATGAGCCTTCCGCTCATCTTAAGGTCGCCTGTTGTTAACGGTCTGTTCTCGTCATACTCCGTTATCTTACCCTCGTGCAGGCTGATGATCCTGCTCGGCATCGTGACATTATACGGAACATACGGGTTTTCCTCATCCTTAACTGAGAACATCTCCCACTTATCATATCCTTCAAGTTTGATACGCCCGTCCTTAACGGAAGAGCCCGTAAGGATGTTCATAGCATCATTGAGAGATCTGTGCCATGGTTTCATACCGAAAGCCGCGGCGCAAGGGCCGTATATAGCTGCCGTATCAGCAAGAGTAGCCGAGAGAAAAGTGAAGTTGGTATTGTCCGAATATCCCATATACCACTTGGGCTTAGCCTTAGAGATCGCATCAAAGTCGATAAAGGGAACCACTTCGCACATAAGCTCCCCGCCACCGCAGGAGATGAGTATGTCTGATTCCTGTTCCATATAGAAGGAATTAAGCTCTTTTCCGCATTTTTCCGGAGTATTGCTGATCCCGACCCCTTCCGATGCATAGCAGTTGGGGCCGAGCACACATCTATATCCCATGTCACTAAATTTCTTCTGCGCAGCATTAAATGCGCTCTTATACGGTTCGATGGAACATCCGAAGGCCGGTGCGATGAAGCCGATGCTACCTCCGTCAGACAGAAAATCAGGATATCTCATACTTTTCTCCTATTGTTGTGATATACTGTAATATGTAAGTCAACTGATAGATACAGTATACATTTTGAAACAACGATAAAGCAATATGAACATAGTATTACTTGAGCCCGAGATCCCGGCCAACACCGGTAATATCGGCAGAACCTGCGTAGCGACCGGGACTAAGCTTCACCTGATAGAACCCCTGGGTTTCCGCCTGGATGAGAAGTCTGTCAAAAGATCCGGTATGGATTACTGGCAGGATGTGGATGTGACCAGATATATCAATTATGCTGATTTTATGGAAAAAGCTATGGCCTCTGACACATCTTCATCTGAAGCAACCCTTCCATCCAAAGCAAGCGCTCAGGCCCCGCGCATATGGTATGCTACGACCAAGGCTAAGCGCACATACACGGAGGTATCCTACGGACCGGATGATTATATAATGTTCGGTAAGGAGAGTGCGGGGATTCCAGAGGAGATACTGGTAAAACACGAGCCCTTTTGCATACGTATCCCCATGCTTCCCGATATAAGATCACTAAACTTGAGCAACAGTGTGGCCATTGTATTATATGAAGCGCTTAGGCAGCAGGGATTTGCAGGATTGGAAGAAAAAGGACAGCTTCACAGGCTTAATTGGAACTGACACAGTCCTAAGAGAACGATTCGCAGAATGAGGAGAACAAAATGATCACTTATTACTATCTGATATCTTTTATGCTTGCTCTGCTTATGACCATGATATATCTGGTCATATGGCACAGGCATTTCGACATACATATGACGATGGTATTTGCATTTATGCCCATAGTCAATCTTGGGTATTTTATGCTTGCCGAAGCGAGATCGTTGGAGACGGCGATCATAGCCAATAAGATAACCTATCTCGGTGGATGTTATCTTCTGTTGTTTGTAATGCTTGCAGTATTGAGACTTTGCAATTTCGAATATGACAGAAGGATCAATGTTGTACTCATCGTATTCAACACACTGATCTATCTGGCTGTTCTTTCAATAGGATATACCGGCATCTTCTACAAAGATGTTGATTATATGGAAGTAAACGGTGTCGGGGAACTGGTCAAGTCCTACGGTCCGATACATACCGTGTTCTATATCATGGTGGTCGCATATTTCATAATAAGCCTCGTAGCCATGGCATACAGTTATTTCAGACGTAATGAAGCTTCCAATAAGATCATAAGGTTGCTGCTCATTACGGAACTCATTACGATCGTTGCTTTCTTCGGAGGAAGGATGATCACTAAGGATATCGAGTTTGTGCCCATTGTCTATGTTCTGGACCAGATCGTATATCTGCTCATTTCTCACAGGATGTGTCTGTATGATATAACGGATACAGGTATCGAATCACTGGTTCAGTCAGGAGATACAGGCATGGTATCACTTGACTTTAAATACAATTATCTTGGAAGTAATAAAACGGCCAAAACTATCTTCCCGGAGCTTTACAGAGTTAAGGTTGATAAGAGCATAGTAGGGCATAAAAGTCTTGAAGATACAATGGTTGAATGGATAAAGGAATTTGAGAAGAGTTCAGAGAACAACAAGTTCCCATATAATCCCGGCGATAAGAGCTATTTCGTCGAGATCAATTACCTCTATAACGGAAAGAAAAAGAAGGGATATCATCTCTTCGTTAAGGATAATACAAGGGAACAGGAATATATATCGATGCTTAACAAGTATAATGCGAATCTTCAGACCAAGCTTGAGCAGATGTATGAGTCCAAAGGAATGAAATAAAGACATATCATGGCAGATAAAAGGAAAAATCTCCAAAAGCTTAAAATGAATGTAGCGGTCGGAAAGAAGCCTTTCGCTGAATATCCGAGACCCCAGCTTATCAGGCAGTCTAAGTGGATCAATCTAAACGGAAAATGGGACTGCGGTGTTGTGGTGCCCTTTCCGCTTCAGTCTGAACTGTCTGAATTCGATACCCTTCCCGGATATACGGGCAAAATACCTGATGAGTATGATTATTACACGACTTTTGAGTATCATCCTTCAGGAGACTATCCGGGCGGGAACAGGGTATTACTCCACTTTGGGGCAGTAGATCAGATATGTGATGTTGCAATAGACGGCAGGAATATAGGTCATCATGAAGGCGGATATCTGCCTTTTTCCTTTGATATAACTGACAGAGTGACATCTCCGTCAGCGGCAGAGGGAGCGCATGTATTGCAGGTACATATCACGGACAAGCTTGATCTTAAGTATCCTTACGGCAAGCAGAGCAGGAATCCGGGCGGTATGTGGTATACCCCGGTAAGCGGTATCTGGCAGACAGTATGGATTGAAGAAGTTCCGAAGAATTACATAAGAGGACTTAAGATCACACCGGATCTTGACGGTATAAGACTCATCGTGGACGGAGACGCGGACAGTTATTCAGTTGAGGTATTCGAGCCTGATACGGGACACAACCCTGCCAAGAGGATAGTAGCGCCCGGGGATTCCACACTCCACAGGATGATTTACAGAGAGACGTATAACGGTAATAAGACCTATATAGAGATAGAAGATCCCAAGCACTGGACTCCCGACTGCCCGTATCTGTACGGAATAAGAGTAAGTACCAAGGATGATTCAGTTGCATCTTATTTTGCATTAAGAGAAATAAAGATTCACAAGGTCGGAGAACACAAGCGATTCCTCCTAAACGGTAAGCCCGTATTCTTTCACGGTGTGTTAGATCAGGGATACTATCCCGAGGGGATATTCCTTCCCAATACGGAAGACGGATATGACACTGATGTCATGAACATGAAGGAACTCGGGTTCAATACGCTTCGTAAGCATATCAAGATAGAGCCGCCCGCATTCTATGTGGCATGCGATGTCAGAGGAATGATGGTATGGCAGGACATGATCAACAACTCTGATTATGACTTCATGCGTGACACCATCCTGCCCACATTCGGTATCAAGGCCAAGACGGATCACTATACTCATCATGATCCTGAGAGCAGACGCATATTTGAAGAGCATATGAGAGAGGAAGTGCAGTATCTGTACAACTTCCCGTGCATAGTCTACTATACGATATTCAATGAAGGCTGGGGACAGTTCGATTCGGACAGATTATATGAAGATCTTAAGGAACTGGATCCCACAAGGATAGTCGATTCTACATCCGGGTGGTTCAGGCAGTTTAAAAGCGATGTGGTCAGCCGCCATGTATATTTCCATAAGGTAGCAAAGATCCTGCACCACCATCACCCGGTAGTGATCTCTGAATTCGGCGGATACAATTATGCGGAGAAAGGACATACCTTCAATCCGCTTAATAACTACGGATACAAAAGCTTCAAGGATAAGAGGACCTTAAGTGAATCCATCCGCAAGCTCTACAGAGAAGACATCATATCTTATATAGAGATGGGATGTTCAGGCAGTATCTACACCCAGTTATCCGATGTAGAAGATGAGACCAACGGCTTCTATACTTATGACCGCCATATCTGCAAAGTCGACAAAGAGATCATGCAGAACATCGCAGACGAACTCTATTCCGAATTCTACAGATGTGTGAATACGAAGGAATAACCGGGATA
>CAMNDJ010000091.1 GCA_946535225.1 uncultured Lachnospiraceae bacterium | reverse complement strand
GTGTTCGCTCCGTCACTTAACTTAGCTGCGCCTTCCGATAACTCAGAGGTTCCGTTTTTTACCGTATCTATACCTGATGCCAGAGCAGAAGCTCCATCTGTGTATTCAGTGATACCGTTTGCAAGCTTACCTGCTCCGTCACTGAACTCTCCGGTCTTCTCACTTAAGGTCTTAACACCGTCTGCCAAAGCCTGACTTCCGTCCTCAAGCTGACCTGTTGCATCTTTAAGATCATCGACACTCTCCTCAACAGAGCTTAAGTCGATAGAGTCTGTCAGATGTATGTCCGAAAGAGCATCACTTAATGCGACCGTAAGTGTCATATCAAGCTTAAAGTCATTGACCTTAGCCTCAACCTCGAAATACTCGGGGATCTCTATATCCTTATCTGCAAGCTCATCCCTGTCAAGATCAAGACTGTCCGTAAGACCCGGAAAAGCAAGACCCAAGACTATATTGTTGTTGCCTTCGCTCATGACCTTGCCGTTTGTTACGGTGACATCGGTGAACCTGTCCGTAGGAAGCATCATGGCCGTCATTGTTGTAAAGGGAACATAGACTTCTGTCTCTTCACCCTTGATCTCAGCCTCATATGTCGCTTTGTTGCTGTAATCGAAACGGATCTTCACATCACCTGACTTACCGACCAGATCTTCTGCGGATATCTCTTTGCCATCTAAATAGTATGTGATGTTCATATCAACAGGGAGTGCCTTGTCTGTCGTTCCCTGATAGTAGATATCAGAACCTTCGGCATCCCAAACAAGCTCATCACCCTTGGTTGTATAGGTCTCATCACCTTTGACATTGGTGATGTCCTTAAGATCCGATGTATCGGTAATTGTCTTAGCACCTGCTTCATTCTTAAGCCAGTCGCTTACTATGACTTCCTTGGCACATCCTGCTGCATCAGCGACCACATATACACTCTCTTCCTTATCAACATCGGAACCTGTTGTTCCTACCTGTGTGGCTATGATGTTCTGAAGAAGGTCTGCCTGCTTCTCGGGTGAGGCTGCAGCCTCTTCCATCAATACGCTTGCATCACTCTCTTCCTGTGCCGTTATGCCGGCAAGTCTTATACCGTCGATACCGGGTGTAGTGTTCACATATGCCACTCCTATGGCACCTGCTGCCAGTGCCGTTGCCGTTATACAACTTATTGTTTTAATCGCATTTTCCTTAGTCCACATACGATAACTCCTTTCTGTCCGTCATCTTCTTAAGCCGTTGCTACTCTGGTACCCGTATGAGTACCTGCGCCCTTATCTGATGACTTTACTCTAAATCCCTTACTTGTTCTTATTATCAGTCCGTCGAATATCATGAATACACTCGGCAGGACGAAAATGACTACCGTCATGCTTATCAGCGCTCCCCTTGCCATCAGACTGCAGAGAGAACTGATCATATCAATGTTGGAGTAGAGGCCTACTCCGAAGGTTGCTGCAAAGAAGCTTAGGGCCGATACGAATACCGATTGGATACTGGTCCGGTGGGCCGTTAAGATTGCTTCCTTCTTATCAGAACCTGAGATCCTCTCATTTTTATATCTGTTAGTCATAAGGATCGCATAATCCACGGTCGCTCCAAGCTGTATCGTACCTATTACGATGGAGGCTATGAACGGAAGCTTTGTTCCGGTGTAATAAGGTATACCCAGGTTGATAAAGATACCGAATTCTATGACCGCAACAAGCAAAACCGGTAAAGATACTGACTTAAATACAAAGAGGATTATTATGAATATCGCGCCGATCGAAACTGCTGACACGGTCTTGAAATCCTTGTCCGTAATGGTGATCAGATCTTTGGTACAGGGTGCTTCACCGATGAGCATCGCCGTTTGGTCATATCTGTCAATGATCGTATTGATCTCATCCACCTGTCTGTTGACCTCATCCGAGGCAACCTTGTATTCAGACATGATCATTATCATCTGATAAGTTCCGTTATCAAGCTTCTCTTTTATGTCGGAAGGAATGAAATCCTTAGGGATCATGGGCCCCACGAAACTGTCCAGGCCGATAACAGACTTAACACCCGCCGTATCCTTGATCTCATCAAGCATTTCCCTCATTGATCTGTCATCAAGAGTACTGTCTGCCAGGAGCACATGTGTCGCATTCATCTCAAATGTCTCTTCCAGCTTCTTATTGGCTATGATACTGTCAAGCGTCTCGGGCAATGTGCTGTCTAAGTTATAGTAGACATCCGTGTTTTTATATCCGTATATTGCGGGTATCCATATGATCACAAACAGGATCGCAAATACCGCATAGTGTTTGATGACCCAGTCGGATAATACGCTTAAGTCCGGAAGCAGCAGCTTGTGTGAAGTCTTCTCGATCGCTCTGTCAAATATGAGGATCATCGACGGAAGTACAGTTACACAGCAGATAACGCCGAATACGACACCCTTAGCCATCACGACACCCATATCAAGTCCGAGCGTGAAACTCATAAAACACAGTGCTATGAATCCGGCTACCGTTGTAACTGAACTACCTATGACACTGGTAAAAGTCGCCGTGATCGCATTTGCCATTGCTTCTTTCTTGTCGCCGCCTGTGCGGGCTTGCTCTTCCTTGTAACTGTGCCAGAGGAATATCGAATAATCCATCGTGACACCAAGCTGCAATACAGCTGCCAGTGCCTTAGTTATGTAAGATATCTGTCCTAAAAAGATGTTGCTTCCGAGGTTATATACAACAGCCATTCCTATACTTAAGAGGAAAAAAACGGGCACTAGGAACGAATCCATAGTAAGACCCAGTACCAGGGCCGATAAAACAACTGCTATAGTCACATATATCGGAGTCTCTGCGTCTGACAGATCTCTTGTATCCGTTACGACCGCCGACATACCGCTTATAAACGCCTGCCTGTCCGTAACTTTTCGGATCTGCGTAATGGCTTCCATTGTCTCATCCGAAGACATCGTAGTATCAAACAAAACTACCATCAATGTTGCATCGCCGTTGATAAATGCATCCTTAAGTTCATCAGGAAGGATGTCGACCGGAACGGAAAGATCCATGAAGGAGTCATACCATATGACTTCCTTAACATTATCAACATCCTCTATCTTCTCCTTTAGTTTCGCTACATCCTTAAGCTCCATTCCCTGTACTACGCACATGGAGAAAGCTCCGGTCCCGAAATCATCAGCCAGGATATCCTGACCTTTCATGGTCTCTATATCCTCCGGAAGGTAAGAGAGTATGTCATAATTGACTCTCGTATTGAAATAACCCATGGCTGAAGGGATCAGCAGCGCTATTGCCACTATCAGTATGATGTAACGCATTTTCACGATTCCCTTACTAAACGCTTTCATGTGACACCTTCTTTCATTTCCTTTGTACTGTGTTACATATCACAGTAATACTGCGGATTTATGTCCGCCCTTCGCCACAGAGTATAGAAAAAGACTGTACATAAGTAAATGTACAGTCTTTTGATTACGTATATTGTTGTTATATATTTTATTTTCTGTGTAGCATTATTTTGGACATATTTTCATAATTGTCTACCCGAAATCTACATTATTTGATATATGTCCTTTGTCCTCCATACCTCCGAGAATCTCATTCCGACAGGATTATTTGATTTTATCCTGCTTCCAGACCCATTCCTCTGTATCCACACCCATATCCTTAAATGCATCTATGAGGCTCTTACCCTCTAAATACTTATATATCTCTGCCATATCCTCCGGGGATACAGCCATATCCGCCTCGATCCATAACATAAATATATATGTCATGATATGCGCATAGAATCCCGCTATTCGTCTGGGTGTGATCCATGGATTCCTTGCGTGATGGACATCCGGATTCTTCATGAAGAATTCCATGACTATATCAGCCACACATTCTTCCACTATAGATTCAAAAGAGTTCTGTCCCTTAAGCTTGCCTGCATTCTTGTAGAATTCCTTGTGCGGAAGGATATTTCGCCCGATCACCACGATAGTCTCATACAACATGCCGTTCTCTATGAGCACATCGACCCTTCCCAAAAGCCTGTCTCTTATAACAGCCTCTATCACCTCATATTTATCGTGAAAGTGGTTATAGAAGGTGGAACGTATCACTCCGGCCTTGTCTGCGATCTCACCGATAGTGATCTTATCCAGAGTCTTATGGGATCCTAATTCTATAAATGCATCGATCAATGCTTCCTTGGTGTCTGTATTACCTGCCATTGTGCCATACCCTAATGCGATATATCATACCTTGAAGCGGTATCCGACGCCCCATATGGTCTCGATATACTGGGGCTTGGATGTGTCGATCTCTATCTTCTCACGGATCTTCTTGATATGAACCGTAACCGTGGCTATGTCACCGATCGAATCCATATCCCATATCTCGCGGAAGAGCTCTTCCTTGCTGAATACATGATTGGGATTCTCCGCAAGGAATGTAAGAAGATCGAATTCCTTGGTCGTAAAAGCCTTCTCCTCTCCGTCTATGAACACTCTTCTTGCGGTCTTGTCGATCTTGATGCCTCTTATCTCAATTATATCGTTCTGCTTCTGATTGGTAGCCATAAGACGCTCATATCTCGACAGGTGTGCCTTGACTCTGGCAACCAGCTCGCTCGGAGAGAACGGTTTGGTCATATAGTCATCGGCGCCGAGTCCCAGACCTCTTATCTTGTCAACGTCATCCTTCTTGGCTGAAACCATGAGAAGAGGGATCTGTTTCTTTTCACGTATCCTCCGACATACTTCAAATCCATCCATGCCGGGAAGCATAAGATCCAATATTATTATGTCATATTCTTCACTGAGCGCCCTGGACAGACCCGTATCACCCGAATTCTCTATATCAACGCTGAAATCGGACAGTTCCAGATAGTCCTTTTCAAGTTCGGCTATAGCCTGCTCATCTTCAATTATCAGTACTCTGTTCATCTTTGTCCTCCTCTTCGACATACTTACGTATCACGAAGTGCATACAGGTTCCTTCTCCCTCTTTACTTGTTGCCCATATATATCCGCCGTGATCTTCAATTATCTTCTTGACTATGGACAGGCCGATACCGCTTCCGCCCTGTGCTGAATTACGGGATGCGTCCGTCCGGTAGAACCGTTCAAATATACTGCCAAGATCCTTAGACGCGATTCCTTTTCCGTTATCCTCGATCTCTATCCTCACGCTGTCTACCGCATCTAACAGACGGATATAGATCCTTCCGTCCGGCTTGTCCATGTACTTGACACTGTTTCCGATGATGTTGTCTATTACCTTGCGCAACTGTATGGGATCTGCGATGATACGGGTTCCGGGTTCCAACAGATTCTCGAAATCAAGCTTGATATTTTTATTGTCCAGATCCATTCCGACTTCTTCGATACAGTCCGTAAAAAAGTCGCCGACATTGATACGATGAAATGTATACGGGATCCTGTTACTGTCTATGCTTGAATAATAAGTCAGTTCATTGAGCAGTCTGTCGAGATCCTTGGTCTTGTCAAATATGGTACGGATGTATCGCTGCTTCTTCTCTTCGGTATCGGCAACTCCATCCAATATTCCTTCTGCATAACCCTTGATCGATGTTATCGGTGTCTTGAGATCATGCGTGATATTGCTTATGAGCTCCCTGTTCATCGCTTCATCACGAAGCCTGTCTTCACTGGCATCCTTAAGCTTGAGTCTCATATCCTCATAGCTCTTGAATAACTGCGCTATCTCGCCCTCCACTGAAGAATCATCAAGAACATGATCAAAATCTCCGTCCGCGATCTCTCCCATTGCTTTATTTAATTCTTTGATATGAAGGAAAACACCCTTATTGACCCATGTGGTTAACATAATGTCGAAGGCCACGAGCACGACTATCAATATCCAGACAGCTTCTACGACCAATTGTCTGGATATCTGCGGGTCATCATATACGATCAGGAAAATGCACGAAGCTATCGCCAATACGACCGGGATCGTCATCAGCGATACAAACGTGAACGTTAATCTTCTGCTTAGATTCATAAATTCAGTATACCACTACGGAAATAGTGAAAAAAAGAGGGTTTTTAGTACTGAATATAAATTTTTTGTAAAAAAAGGAGCAACTGACAT
>CAMNDJ010000090.1 GCA_946535225.1 uncultured Lachnospiraceae bacterium | reverse complement strand
CAGTTTCGAGGTTGCTCTGCGGAGGAACTGCGCAGCAGTTTCGAGGTTGCTCTGCTCAACCATATATTGCTGCCGTACCTGCAGGCAACTTAAATCTGCCGTCTTCCCTGCTGTAATACTTACGCCCCGTCTCTTCTACCACAGACTTGCCATCCGTGACATCTATGATCGTCACGGCGCAGTTATCAAGCTTAACAGCCCAAAAATCCTTAAGAGGATTCCCCATGAGCCTGTTTATTATAGTCCTGTTCATGCATCCGTGACCGACTATCAGGATATTCTTATACTTCTTCTCTGAAGGCACTATCACATTATCCCAGAAATCCGTGGTACGGGCATATATCTCATCAAACGACTCTCCGCCTGTAGCAGGCACGTAACGGTCCGGTACAAATTCAAAATTATATATCGGATCACTGTCATCGTCATCTCTTCCGGGTATCACATGACCTTCTCTCTCTCCGAAGTTAATCTCTAACAGACGTTTATCTGTTATGATATCCGTATCTCTTTCACTTCTGAATATCTCAGCGGTTCTGTATGCACGCCTAAGAGGAGATGAGAATATCACTTCGAAGTCCACATCCTTTAGAGCCTTAGCTGTTATCTCGGCCAGTTCGATACCTATCTCATTTAATTCCGTATCTGACTGGCCCTGCAGCCTGCACTGCCTGTTCCATTCCGTTTCACCATGCCTTACCAGATATACTTTCATCTCATCATCCTTCTTACTGCAGACAACTTGTGTTCGGAATAAGGAGGATACTTAATACTGATATCCGTATTGCCTGACACTCTTAATATGCTCTTGCTGTGTGAAAAAGTCTCAAACCCCGCTCTTCCTCTGTAACTTCCCTGGCCGCTGTTGCCTATTCCGCCTGCCGGCAGAGCTTCATTTCCCAGCTGAACCAGACAGTCATTGACACAGCAGCTCCCAAAAGAAAGATCGTTTATCAGATCATCCGCAGATTCCTTATCTTCGCTGAATATATAACAGGCAGACGGCTTGGGTCTTCTTTTGAGGATCGCGATCATCTCTTCCCTGTCATCATATGCGAGCACCGGAAGGATCGGTCCGAAGATCTCATTCTTCATGATATCACTGTCAAAGTTAACATCCTGAACGATCGCGGGTTCTATGCGCATCTGATTATCATCGCATCTTCCGCCGATGATACCGAACGATCTGTTCTTCTCGATCAGATTCTTAAGCCTCATATAATGATGAAGATTGATGATCCTGGGATAGTCGTTATTTGCAAACGGATCTCCGATGAATTGTTTGATGTTCGAAACCATGGCGTCGACAAGTGCCTGCTTGTGATCTTCCGGAACAAGTACATAATCCGGTGCCATCGCCGTCTGACCGGCATTGATGACCTTCGACCAGATTATCTTCCTCGCAGCCAACTCAATATCGGCAGTCTCGTCAAGAATACAGGGATTCTTACCGCCAAGTTCCAATGTAACGGGGGTCAGGCTGTCGGCAGCTACTCTCATGACTGTGCGGCCGACTCTCTCACTTCCAGTAAAGAAGATATAGTCATATTTCTGATGCAGTACATCATCATAGGGAACCACTTCATCGATGGCATATATATAATTCCTGTCAAAAGTACTGTTAAGCAGATCTACCACCGCCCCTGAAGTAAAAGGACTTGTCTTGGGCGTTCTGATCACCGCACAGTTTCCCGCCGCTATCGCTCCGATAAGGGGAGCAAGCGTCAGAAAAAACGGATAATTCCAATGCGCCATTATAAGAACCACTCCGTAAGGTTCCCTGATCACCGTACTTCTTGCAGGAAAGAGAAATCTCGGAGTTTTTACCTTCTCGGTCCTTACCCATGCATCTATATTCTTAAGTGCATACCTGATGGCGGCAATGACAGGTCCGATCTCCGTCATATACGCTTCCTGCTTCGATCTGTCCATATCCTGCCTAAGCGCGGTATATATGGCCGGTTCCTGTTCTGTTACCGATTCTAAGAGTTTCTCTAAGCTGTTCTTACGAAATTGAATATCGCGGGTCACTCCGGTATAGAAGAATTCCCGCTGTGTATTGATGATAGATCCAAGATCCATATTCATTCTCCAATCGTTTAAGTATATAACGGTTCAATGAGAAAATCTCATATTCCCGATAAAGAGCTTACCTTCTCCGGACTTATTAACTACTATCCTGTAACTGCCGTTTCCGGAAAGTGTGAGTTCCGCCTTATTATCTTCAGCCGACAGATGTATCGTATTCACGATCTCATCATCCGCATACAATTCTACCACGGAATCCGCGTCATGGTCAGTCTCATATTCCATAGTCCACGTTACAGGATCGACTATATCAAAAACCGGACTTATCAATACCTCCCCGGTACTCTCCGTATTAAGATGCCCCGAACCGTCTGTCTCTCCTTTATACTCATAACCCGGTGCCGTAACAAGGTCTATGGAATCCATTCCGTCTATAGGACCCGACATACCGTCAATAGGGTTATTCTCGGATAAATATATATTGTAATTAAGCGCTTCTCCCTTAAGAGAATAATTATCTCTGATAAAAGCGGGGCAACTGTCGAATTCATCGTCCGTAGCTATGATCGCATTCCTGTCCGAAAATGCGCTCCTGTCCATATCGGAATAATAGAAGTCATGATTAATGATCTGCCCGGTATCGGGCAGATAAGTCTCATATGATCTGGTCTTGTCTGCAGCTCTGAGCCACTCCGTCCCGTAACCGCTCTCATACAGAGAGAATGCACTTCCTGCATCATTCTCTTCCATAAAGGATATCACCGCTTCATTCACAGCCTTGGAATAGTCTTCTCTGTGGAAATACTGTCTCGATCCCCAGAGGATCTGATACAGATCAAGCAATACTATGGCTGCGACCGTCAAACTTAACAGCAGTGTTTTAAAACCTGCTCTGTCATCTTTGTCGGATTTGCTTACGCCTTCGATAAAACCGGCTAATTCAACCACGGCACATATCATAAGCGGAACCGCACCAAGTATATGATATCTCTGCTGAGATCCGGAAACAAAGAGAATAAAGTAATTCCAAAGGAAAACGGATATGAGAAGCTGTTCTGCCATTAACAGTCCGCCTGATACAGACTTATCATCCTGAGGGTCAGCTGCGTCAGTCGCGGCCAGTTTTCCCACAGAACGAAGACCGAAAATCAGTATGATCACAAATATAAACAACCTGTCGATCGACATCATGGAACTCAGAGAGAGAACAGGAACGTTCTTCTCGGGGAATACACGGAACATCTCCACAAGATCTAAGAATGTGGAGAAGAGATTGTTCCTTATATCATCCATTGATTTGTACACTGCAAGCTCACTGTTAGGTGTCACGTGCGCTGCTTTGCAGACTACGATCCCGGCAAAAGTGATGATCACGGAACAAACTGACATTATGATCCGGTATATCGTATCGTTGTCCTTACCCCTTAACACAAATCTTATTATGAGCATTATGATAACCGGAGCTATCCCGCAGATGAAGACATATATCCCACTGGATATCGCTGTTATGAAGAGAAGAGCAAAGTACAGAAGACACAGGCTGATCATACCCGGTGTGCGTCTCTTCTTCGTCGGGGTAAGTATCAACAGGATGAACATAAGAGGGATCAGAACCTTGTGTGTATAGTGTTCGGCCCCGATAAAGAGCATGTTGGAATAGGCAAGCATGCCGAAGTCAAAAAGCGTAAGAACAAGTGCCGTTGCCAAAAGCTTGTAACGACGGCTTAAACCTGTAAGCTCAAGCAGTCTGTATAAAACGGTGAGCCATATCGCAATGTTTATAAGATTGGCTATACCGTATGAGAGCATTATCCTGCCGGTAAGTACGTATATGGGAAGGGCCAGGATAGCGCTGTGATCCAGTTCGGCCGTAGTGATGTAGTTCCAGAGCGGCAGAAATACGGTACGCTTATCACCCATCTCGACCACATGTCGCAGTACTCTGGCAAAATCCACATCAACGATATCGCTTAATCTGAATATATTGACATATATATAGAAGAATACCTCCAAAGCGATCACGCCGATCAGAGCATATTCTGAAGATTTCAGTATCTTATCCTTGTATCTATCGACCATTTTGTTACAACCTGTACACTTATTACCGCATAAATTTGTTATAAATACTTCTATTGCTTTTTGGCGTGGAATGTAATATTATAGTTAAGCACTGCTTAACTACAGTGTGCCGGGGTGTGGCTCAGCTTGGTAGAGCGCTACGTTCGGGACGTAGAGGCCGCGTGTTCGAATCACGTCACCCCGATAAAAGCGACTGGCTAGTATTAGTCAGTCGCTTGTATTTTACCATATTTTATTCTTATACTCTATAGCCACGTCCCGCAGTCTCATTGGTGAGATCGTCCAGAACCTTATCCTTGCTGTAGGTCATACCCGAGAGTACTTTCTGGGTATGGATCATCACCGGTCCCGATTTATCGGTAGCCGCGATCTTGTCATAAGAGTCCCTTAACTTCTTAAGCTTATCAAGGACATCGCTCAATACTTCTGTTTCGCCGGATATATAGGCTGCACGGAGCTTGTTCTTCATATATGTGTACAACCTGTTAAGTGACTTGGCCAGATCGTATTCAAAATGCAGATTGTTCTGCATCTCTTCTATACATCTTATGGCATTAGCCGTGGAGAAGCTCACACTGCCAATATCATCTGCACTCGCAGCGGCAATGGCTTCTTCCACATAATCTATAGTAATCTCATAGAGTATCACTATCAATTCCGCTCTGTTGGCTTGTGTAATACGTAATGTATATTCGCTCTTCTTCTCTTTAGTCATATGTGATCTTCCTCACTATTGCAACAACTGGAGCATCTGTGAAGGTCTCTCATTGGCCTGGGCAAGGATAGCCGTTGCTGCCTGAGATACTATCTGGAGGTTAGAGTAATTGCTCATCTCCTCTGCCATATCCGTATCCATGATGCGTGAGTAAGCAGCTGTCATGTTCTCATCACTTGTTGCCAGGTTGGTCTCCGTATGCTCAAGTCTGTTCTGGCATGCACCAAGACGGCTTCTCATCGTAGAGATCTGTCCGATAGCTGCGGTGATCTGATCTATTGCCTTGTATGCACCTTCCTGAGTACCTACATTAAGGCTCATATCCTTGGTCTCATCACTGTCCTGATACTTAAATCCGAGCGATTCCATTGAAAGCTTCTCGAATCTGATATCAAGAGTCTGACTCTCGTTGGCACCTATCTGGAAAGTCATCGCACCGTAACCGGTAAGATCCACTTTGATCGCTTCTGATCCTGTCGAAGGCTCATAGGTCTTGGTCGAAGGAGAAGTTGTCTTCTGTCCGTCCTTATCTATAGTTTCCTCGGCTACTTCTATTTTGGTCATCAGAAGATTACCGCCATCATCAGTATAAGTGGTGGTTGTAGTCGTCACGGTCTTCTTACTTCCGTCGGGATATGTAGTTGTCGCTGCAACTTCTGTCCTTGCAGTAGTATTACCGTCTGCATCGACTGAACTGCCGGTAGAGGTGACCGTACTAACCGGATTACTGTCTGCGTCGGTTGAATCAACGGGGGAACCTGCAGTCAGCTCTATATCAACATCTGTTTTTTTGTTTAAATCCTTATAACCGTATCCGGCTATATCAAGAGTGAATTCATCACCGTTATCACCCTTAAAGTTAAGATGATACATATCACCGCTTACGATAAACTCCTCTGTCTTACCGTCAGGTCTGTTAACGGTTACCTTTTTATCCGTACTTCCGTTATACTCCTCCAGCTTAAGTTCACCGTTATCATCTTCTTTGAATTTGAAATCTCCTAAGTTAAAAGTATACTCACCATACATAATAGCATCAGAGTATGTATCCACTTTTACTTCGATCTTATCCGTATATCCTTTAAGATCAAACTCGCCCGTGAACAATCTCTGGCTGTTATACTCAGTTGTCTGTCCTATGCGGTCTATCTCTTCCGCCAACTGTGCAACTTCGTCCTGAATATACTTCCTGTCGTTATCTACCAGTGTTCCGTTAGCTGACTGGATAGACAGCTCGTTCATTCTCTGCAGAATATCGTGCACTTCCGCAAGTGCTCCGTCTGCTATC
>CAMNDJ010000089.1 GCA_946535225.1 uncultured Lachnospiraceae bacterium | reverse complement strand
TCGGGCCTGACCTCGATCGGTACCTGATATGTGGCACCACCGATACGTCTTGCCTTAACCTCGAGCATGGGCATGATATTGTTCATAGCCTCATCAAAAACCTCAAGGGCAGGCTTGCCAGCCTTCTCTTCTACTCTGCCGAAAGCTCCGTATACGATCTTCTGAGCGACACCCTTCTTACCGTCAAGCATGATGTTGTTGATAAGCTTGGTCACTACCTTGTTGTCGTATAAAGGATCAGCGAGTACGTCTCTTTTCTGAATATGTCCTTTACGTGGCACGATTCTTCCCTCCTTAATTATACTAATTAATTCATAGGTACTCACATTGTCCGATACTCGGACTGCTAACTGTGTACGTGTCGTCTACCTTATCTATAAGCAGAACCGGATTCCAACACTTTATTACATTAGTCTGATTGTGGTACATGTAAAAAAAGCCTGAGACTAAGTCGTTCTCCCTTTTCATATATCTATGTCCGGGGCGAACACCGCATGACTATTACTTCGCGTCCTTAGGTCTCTTTGCGCCGTACTTAGATCTGGCCTGCTTACGATTAGCAACACCTGCCGTATCGAGCGTACCACGGATGATGTGATATCTCGTACCGGGCAGATCCTTAACTCTTCCGCCACGGATAAGTACAACACTATGCTCCTGAAGATTGTGGCCTTCTCCGGGAATGTAGCTTGTTACTTCCATTCCGTTAGAAAGACGAACTCTGGCGATCTTACGAAGAGCTGAGTTAGGCTTCTTGGGGGTAGCTGTCTTAACAGCTGTGCACACGCCTCTCTTCTGAGGAGAAGATGCATCGATACTTCTCTTGTGAAGGGAGTTGTACGTCTTCTGCAGAGCGGGAGCTGTAGACTTCTTAACTCCGGCCTGACGACCCTTTCTTACTAACTGGTTAAATGTTGGCATTCGGTTTCACCTCCTATATATAGTACTATGCGGTTTTTAGGCATACAAAACGGCACGCCTTTTACGCATGCCGTTATAGTATATTGCCATTATAGCCTGTTGTCAAGCATTTTTTCGCGTCACGAGGGCGGTCCTTCCGTCATGATTTCTGTCGCATGATCCGCCTCACGCTCACACTCGCGTTTAGTTCTGTGTCTTCTCCTTACGCTCGGTCTTTGTATATAAGAAGCGATCTATAGGAGCGCGCATCTTAAGCGATTCCTTCACCATATATTCATTGGCCTGAGTACGCTTTGAGATATTCTTCATCGAGCCCTTAAGGATAGCGCCTCTTATGAAACCTATTATGAGCGCTACTACGAATGCGATACCTGCCGCTGTCCCATCAAGACTTCCGAATATGAACACGAGCAGCATAATTATAAGGAAGGTCACTCCCGTTCCCTTGGCGATCTGCGCCCAGTACTTGCTCTTATCAACCGGCAGTTCACCGACCATACGGCCTGTCTGACCGTTTACGGCAAAGTGATAGGTCTTGCCCTCGAATTTGCCAGACATCATCCATACGGGGAGCATCGCATATTCCGACTTACCGCCCGTTAAGTTGATGCTCTCATTCTTCTTAAGTATGCTGTCGTATCCCTTAACTGCTTCCTGCATCTTATTTACGAACGTAGTGCGGACTCTGTCATTGGCCCTCGGCTCTGAATCCTTGCTCGATACATCGTATTTGTCAGCCAGATATCCGCTGAAATATGCGGCATCATAAGGCACGGCCTTAGACATGTCATAAGGCTCAAGCGAATCCATCGTGGCATCATCCATCTGTGTGGCCGCATCCACGGGGATCCTTAAAAAATCCATCTCACCGCTTCTCTTAACGCTGTAATAATCCTTCTTGGTATAATCGGCATTCGCATCCGACCAGTTCCTCTCCTTGAAGCATTCAAAGGTCGCAAAACCATCTGCATGGCATGAGAATAACCAGAAAGGAACATACAGTCCCGTGATATTATCTATCCTGTTGCCGTTAGCGAAATTAGAGGGAAGGAGTTTCTTACCCTTAATGAACTCCTTAAGCTTGCTCTTGGCGGTCTCTTTGTTCACGGCAAAAGGAACGACTACATCGGGCTTGTATACGCCCTCAAAAGACTGCACGACTATAGACGGGTTGCCGCAGTAGGGACATTCCGTAGCCGCAGTGAGATCTGTCGCCACCATCTCTGCATTACATGAAGGGCAGACATAACCCTTGATCTTGCCGCTTTCATCGGTGAGCGTACCCTGACTCACATGCTCCCATGATAAAGACGAGCCTGCTCCGTTCTCCTTCTCGGCTTCTTCCGCAGCCTTGACCTGCTCCATCGTAAAGCTTGCCCCGCAGTGTTCACAGGCCATCTCACCCTTCTCGCCGTTATACGTAAGCTTCGCTCCGCATCCCGGACATTTGAAATTAGTTACTTCACTCATTATATATCTCCTCTCATATGTATATTTACATTATATAATTCTTAGCCTGACGGTCAAACATCTCCCTGTATCTTCCGCCAAGTTCCATAAGCTCGTCATGAGTTCCCTGCTCTTTGATCCTTCCGTGCTCAAATAAGTATATCTTATCCGCCATCCTTGTGGTAGAGAGTCTGTGCGAGATAAAGATGATCGTATCATTTCCGGCATTCTCGATAAGATTCTTATTAAGCTTATATTCAGATACGGGATCAAGCGCCGACGACGGCTCATCTAAGATCGAGACGTTTCTTAACCCGTTATGTGCAAATATCCTCGATATCGCGATCTTCTGGCTCTCTCCTCCCGACAGATTCGTTCCGTCTTCGGAGAATTCCCTCGTAAGAACAGTATCTATCCCTTCGGGCAATTTATCAAGTTTCTTTTTAAAATCGGCCTTATTAAGTGCCTCAATGACCTTATGGCGATCCTCATCCTCCACCGGACGCATGAGCACGTTCTCCGCAACGGTCGCGGCATAGATATTGTAATCCTGGAACACGGCGCCGATCCTCTTACGGTATTCATCCGTCGCATATTCCCTGATATCATGCTCACCGTAGCTAATGCTTCCGTCCGTGACATCATAGAGTCGCATCAAAAGCTTAACGAAGGTCGTCTTGCCGGCACCGTTCTCACCCACTATCGCTATCTTTTCACCGGGATGTATCTTAATCGAGATATCCTTAAGCGTATCATTGTCCGAATGAGGATACCTAAAGCTCACATGTGTAAGCTTAAGCGTCTGTGCTCCGGGATCGGGCGTAAGCCCTTTAGCGCCTTCTATCTCAGGCTTATGATCGAGCAGCTTTCTGAACTTCTCCGCATACTGACCGATCTGCTGTATATCCACGAGGCAGAAGTTGATCTCGTTCAGATTACCTCTGATAAAATTGGAAGCATTATTGGCCGAAGCCACCTCACCGAGTGCTATGGAGCGCAGAACCAACGCAAGATATCCTAAGTATGCAGGCACGGCAAAGAAAGAGAATACCGAGAATACCGCCGTCCAGTTAAGGATCGATATCCATGTTAACATCGGCGCATACTTTCTTCCCGCATCCGCAGCCTCTATGAGCGCATCATCAAACTGCTGTCTTAAAGGTGTCTTAACATCGGTAAGCTTACACTCCTTGGCATACTCGGGCTGATAGAACACCCTCTTTGAATAGTCCGCTTTTCTTATGGACTTGCCGTAGGCCACCTCCCATGCATAGTGTATCCTCTCGATCTTAAATCTCGTAAGCAGGTTTATCGTAAAACCGGCTATGGGGAAAAGTGCGAGCACAGGATTTATCGTAAGTATCATGGCCGATGCCACGCCTAGGGCGATGAGTCCGCCCAGTATCTTACTGACTACCATGACTGTCTGTTCTATAGTCGCATCGGCTTTATTCGCAACAATGACATATGTGTCATAATATTCCGGATCGTCATAATATATCAGATCCATCTTGCTGTTATTCTCTATAAGATCTCTCTGTATCGTCCCGCTTAATCTGATAAGCTTAGCCTTAGACCACTCTTCTATCAGCTGATTGATCCATTCTAAGCAGATCACCAGGCCAAATGAGATGAGCAGGATGATAAGAATGTCAGAAAACTCTGCTTTTCCCGTAAGCCCGTCTATTATCATCTTAAGGATGAACGTGTCATTGACAGCCTTGCCGGCCTTACTTAATACGTATAACGCGATGATCTTAATGATGAGCGGTCTGTCGTAGCGCGCCGCATACTTTATCATGAAGGCGGTGTTCTGTATTATCCTCTTTACGGAAACGGTAGTCTCTTTATTATCCATAGTACGCTGCCGCTCCTTTCAACATTTCTTCAGGGATACTGTCCTGATAGTTCTCTGCCTGAAGCATGAACATCTCATGATAATATCCATTAAGGCTCATCATATGCTCATGACTTCCCTGCTCAACGATCTGTCCGTCCTTCATAAGATAGATCTTATCTGCCATCCTGGCAGATGAGAGTCTGTGGGATATGAAGATGACGCCCTTGCCTTCGGAGAGCTTCATCATGTTGTTGTACATATTGTATTCGGCTAATGGATCGAGTGCCGATGACGGTTCATCCAAGATCACCATATCCGGACTCTGCGCAAATACTCTCGCGATGGCGATCTTCTGCGCCTGACCGCCCGAAGGGACGAATCCCTTCTCATCAAATTCCCGGCTTATGACGGTATCAAGACCGTTTATCAGTCCCTCATGGTTTATGTCAAACTGTGCGTTACCAAGGGCCTTTCTTACAGTCTCATAGTCACTCTCATTCTCCGGTCTCCTCATAAGGACATTCTCCGAAAGAGTCATCGCGAATACCTGAAGGTCCTGGAAGACTGTCCCGAATCTTTTGCGATATGCGTCAGGATCGATATCACTTATGTCCATGCCGTTTATAAGTATCATGCCGGATGTAACGGGATACAGTCCCATGATGAGCTTGATGAGCGTAGTCTTGCCTGCACCGTTATATCCGACGATCGCGAGTTTCTCGCCCTTATGCCACTTAAAGCTGACATTTCTTATCGTGGGCTTATCGGCGCCGGGATAAGTAAATGTGACATCTCTTAATTCTACCGAATCGATATGATCTATGACGGTCCCTGCCGCCTTCTGCACTCTGTCGCGCTCTAAGAATTCCCTTAAGTTTGCAAAAAGCCTTGACTCATTGGTAATGAATATCCGATTCTCCACTGCTGCCTTAAGCTGATTGGTAGAGAATGCCATGGCGGATATCATGGCAACATAACTTGACACATCTGTCACATTTGTAAATTTTACCTTGAATACCACATAGAAATATGCGCATACACCTGCCAGGATAGAATAACTTCCCTTCATAAGGAATGAATAGAAAGCCGTCTTCATCCTGTAGCCAAGCGATATCCTCTCCATCTCACTTACTGCCTTCTCCTGCTTATCAAGCAAGAGCGAATTGATATCAAAGAGACGTACCTCAGCCGCGTACTTTTTCTCATAGTAGACTCTCTTGACATAGTCCGCCGTTCTCTTATCGCGGGTTATGCTCTTCTCACGGTCGAAATTAGCCTGGGCATTCTTCTTGCCGAAGGCGAAGCTCACTATGATGGGGATTATCAGGAATACAAGGAATACCGGATCCACGCTTAAGACTATCACAAGTGACATGACCGTCGATACCACGTTACCGATAAACACGCCAAAACGTATGGCGATGTTCATCGAATCATCGACACACTTATCAAGCGCCCTGGCATATTTATCATAAAACTCGGGCGACTCATAATCCTTAAGTTCAAGATCGTCCGATATCTCCATGACTCTGTGGAATATGTGCTGATACACCTTCGGTGTCTTGATCTTGCGGTAGGTCTCATACCAGCCGCATATGAAATGCACGACAACATGGCCGGAGCATGCTGCCACCAGAAACCAAAACAGCTTCTCATACGGTATGTTTCGCTCGATGCAATTGAAAATATACTTCGTAAGATATACGAAGAAGAACACATAGAATATCTGCTCTATCGAATTCTTAAATATCGTGAATATGAGAAGCAGCTTATCCGCTTCCCATATCTGCTTAAGGGCATAGCTAAGATTCCCGCCTTGTCTGTCCTTGTTGTTCATCTGTTCTCCCCTTGTTCTTAAGCTGTCATACGATCTCCATCAATTGGATCGGTTGAACACTTAACGCGTTCGCAAGCGCGATTACATACTCGGCTCTTGCATGATTGATCATTTTCTGTCTCTGTTC
>CAMNDJ010000088.1 GCA_946535225.1 uncultured Lachnospiraceae bacterium | reverse complement strand
GAACATCATTACGAATGGGTAGTTACCAGGGAAGCCACAGAGGATGAAGGCGGAGAAGAAGCATATATGTGTGAGTGCGGCGCAGTGCTTTACAGAGCCCCCATATCTGCGGCAGGAGTATTCATCAAGAATACCATCAATAAGATCATCAACGCAAAGCCGGGTGAGACTGTAGAGATAACGACCGAGAAATGGCTCACGTTTAATAAGGATGTAGCCGATGCTTTGTCTACCAGGCCGGATATCACGCTTAAGATCAACTACAGAGAAGAAGGACACAAGGGACCGAGACTGAGCACAACGTTACCTAAGGGAACCGACCTTCATAAGTATCTTAATGATGAAGGTTATGTCGGATTCCTGTACTTAAGGACACTGTTCCCCACAACTCCTTATATTCCCAAACAATGATAAAGAACGGATTTATATCATATACAGTGAAATATATCGCAGCAGTATCGTTACTTACGGTACTGCTGTTTGTCTCAGCGCTGATACCGCGTAAGATGCTGCAGTCAAATCTGTTATCTTCCGCAAGATTTCTGTGCCAGGGAGAGCTGTTTGACGAAGTATGGGATGGCGTCCCTGCGTCTGAATACGACAGATATGCGGATTCCATCTTACTTAATATCGCATGGAATTATGACAGTGAGCATCCTGTGCGTTCGGTTATGGAGTCTTCGTACTACCATTCGGATACACAGAATGAGAATCTTAATCTCTATGATGCCGTAACTAAAGAATTAGGCGATAATTACGAGTACTTAAGATACTGGCACGGTTCGATAGTCTTAGTCCGTCCGCTCCTTATGATCATGCCCATACAGGGGATGTATATATTCTTAGGCGCCGTTCTGCTCATATTATCACTTACTCTCATTTGGCGACTGATACGTAAAAAAGAAGCGGCTCTCGCGACGGGCTTAAGCTTAGGACTCATACTCACATATTCATGGTTTGTTCCCTTCTGTCTGGAGTACATTTGGACATTCCTCATAATGCTGACGGTATCGCATCTGATATTGCATAAGGATATGGACGATCATAAGTTCATAACGATCCTTATGATAAGCGGTATAGTCACAGCTTATATGGATTTCCTGACTACGGAGACTCTGACACTTACCGTTCCCCTGATCATTGCCGTGAAGATACGAGCAAGAGAAGATGACAGGCTTTTTGCACTTAAGTCGGTGATCGGCTGGGGTGTCGGATATGTCGGGATGTTTGTGCTTAAATGGATACTTGCAGCAGTGTTCCTTGGTCCGGATGCAGTCACTTCGATTCTTACCCATGCGGAAGAAAGAACGGGCGGGCTCGTACTGGATGAAGCGTATTTCCGGTTTTTAGGCCCGATCGTCAAGAATCTGCTTACGATGATGCCTTTCTCTTTGGGCAGTATCGGCGTCATAACAGGCTGCATATTGTTATTTGCCTGCATATATACAGGATATGTCTATCACGGAAAAAACATCCGGTCTAAGACAGTTTTGATATATGTTCTTACAGCGTTCGTGCCGATTATTAGATATCTGGCGATCCGCAATCATTCAGTCCTCCACTTTTTTTTCACCTTCAGGGCGCTGATGGCTGTAATTCTTGCCCTGGTAATGGTATTATATGAAGCAGCAGATATTCAGCTGATCTTAAGTGTGTGGAAAAAGAATAATGGCAAAAAGCGAAGATAAGGGTCAGGCAAAACTCATACCTGACAGCGATCGGTCAGGAGAAGGATCCGTGGATACGATATGGACAAAAGATATATATTGGATACTGATGAGAATAAGGCTTTTCTGAAAGAACAGAGCGATTCGCTTCTTCAGTTCGGGCATCTGTTTCCGTCCCCCGGGGGCGGATCGTATTATCTGGGAGATGACGGGACTCCGTGGACTGACAGGCCCAGGGAGCTGTGGATCACCTGCAGGATGGCTCATGTATACAGCTTAGGTACCATGCTCGGGCATAAGGGAAGTGAAGAACTTGCAGGTGCCGCCCTTAAGGGGATCACTGGTGAGCTGCAGGATGATGCACACGGCGGATGGTATTCGGGGATAGGTGCCGACAGAAGCATCCTGCCCGGCAAGGCATGCTATGCTCACGCATTTGTGATCCTGGCCGCTACCAGCCTTAAGCTTGCGGGAATATCGGGTGCAGATGTGCTGCTTGACAGGGCACTTGATACCTATGACAAGTATTTCTGGAACGAGGAGGAAGGACTGTCCGCAGATACCTGGGATACGGAATTCAGGGAATGCGATCCATACAGGGGATTAAATGCCAACATGCATACTGTCGAGGCATTCCTTGCCGTTGCCGACACCCTGACAGATGACAGAAGTGTCATATATCGTAAGAGAGCCGGAAGGATAATCGACAGAGTTCTCATATGGGCCGGAGATAACGATCACAGGATACCCGAGCACTATACGAGTGACTGGAAGCCCGATCTTGACATGAATAAGGATAAGCCGGATGATCCGTTCAAGCCGTACGGGGCCACACCGGGACACGGGATAGAGTGGGCCAGGCTTATAGTCCAGTGGGCCGTATCGACTTACGGGAGTGGCAGCGAAGAAGGCCGAAGGTATATCACTGAGGCAGAGAAGCTGTACAAGAGAGCGGTCGCGGATGCATGGGATGCAGACGGAGCTCCGGGTATAGTATATACAACGGACTGGAACGGAAGGCCTGTTGTCCGTGACAGGATGCACTGGACTCTGGCAGAAGCCATCAACAGTTCGGCTGTTTTGTACAGAGTGACCGGAGATGACGGATATCTTAATGACTGTTCGCTTTTCCTTAAGTATCTGGATGAATATGTCATCGATCATAAGAACGGATCGTGGTTCCATCAGCTGGATGAGAATAATCATCTGAAGGGAACGGTATGGCCCGGCAAGTCGGATCTGTATCATGCGCTGCAGGCAATGCTGATTCCGTATGCGCAGGCAGGGTCATCCATAGCGACATCGTTAAGTAAGCAGTGATCGGTCCCGGGGTGGGATCTTAAGATAAGAAAAACCGATATATCAGTTGATATGCGCTTTATGGATATGATAAAATAATTATGTAAACAAACGTGGTTCGGTTTACAAGGAGGGTTAATGTATGAAATGCAGAAGAACACCTATTGAGGCAGATGTCTATGAGTATAAGGTAGGCAGCAACTTAGAAGACGGCTGGGAGCCGTTCTCGGATGTTGTGACCAAGATGTGGATCGTGACTGACAGGCTCATCAAGGTCACGAGGGATAACGGCACGGTGGTATGCCCATATATAACGCATAAGAGAGGCCGTACCTTCATAGAAGAGGGTGATTATATCATCATCGATGCGGATGGGACCAAGCATGCCTGCGGAGCCAACAAGATATTCCAGAGATATGAGAAGATAGCGGATTGATATGAAAGAGCCGAAGAATCCTTCCAGAGCATTTTTGTGGCTGCTTCTGATCCCGCTGCAATTAGTGATCGATATCGCGTTGATATCACTGGGTGCATATCTTGATACGGCTATGGTCGATCCGGAAGCAATGGGGCATCCGGCGCCGATACTGATGTTCTTTTTCGGTATCATCGCAGCCGTATTTACTGTTCTGATGCCCGTGATAGCGATCATCATCACCATAGTCAAGCATCATAGGTATAAGAAAGCATATAAAGAATATAATGCCATGGGATAGACCTGTGGCATTAGTATTATGTCTGAAAAGCACGGGAGTAAGAATGAATAACGAAGTCAGGACAATATACATGCCGGATACAATGGAACCGTCTGAGGTATTCAGGTATTTCGCAGAGATAGCCGCGATCCCTCACGGATCGGGCAATACTGCAGCAATAAGCAGTTACCTTGCAGGGTTTGCCGGGGATCATGGTCTTAAGTACAGACAGGACGATATGGGTAATGTCATCATATGGAAGGATGGCAGGGGAAATAAGCCCGTGATCCTTCAGGGTCATATGGATATGGTCTGTGAGAAGGCACCGGGCTGCGATAAGGATATGGTCACAGAAGGGCTTGATCTTTATATTGACGGTGATAAGCTCAAGGCCAAAGATACCACACTGGGCGGTGATGACGGGATAGCCGTAGCCATGGCACTTGCGATCTTAGACAGTGCCGATGAGTCACTTCCGCCGATAGAAGCGATATTTACCGTTGATGAAGAGATTGGAATGTTAGGAGCTGCCGCCATAGATGTATCGGATATCAAAGGGCGGATCATGATCAATATAGATTCTGAAGAAGAAGGGGTCTTTACGGTCAGCTGTGCAGGAGGAGCAGTGGCTCATTCTGTTATAGATCTTACATATGAGAACACGATCGGGACTAAGGAGGCTATATCATATAAGATAGAAGTTTCGGGACTTACAGGCGGACACTCAGGAATAGAGATACATAAGAACAGAGCTAATGCCATAGTTGTACTTGGAAGAGTATTGCAGGAATTAAAAGAGACGCTTCCTTTACGGATCGTGGATATAGAAGGCGGAGCCAAGGACAATGCGATCCCGGTTTATGCCGGAGCACAGGTCATTATCCCCGTGGATGACGGCAGAACAGAGGATGAAATACGTAAGCTTGTATCAGAAGCCGTAGGAAGGATAACTGAAGCCGTAGGCAATGAATATTCGTCCACGGATGGGAATATACATATATCCTGCGATGAGATCAGTCGCAGCACTTTTTCCGGTAGTGAAGTAAATGTAACGGATCAGGTATCTACAGACAGAGTGATATATATGCTGACCTGCCTGCCAAACGGCATACAGAGAATGAGCCCTGATGTGGAAGGTCTGGTGCAGACATCGCTCAATATGGGCATACTTAAGAAAGAGAAAGATCTGGTTACGCTGACCTTTTGCGTAAGAAGCTCCGTGGCATCCGAGAAGGAAATGCTTAAAAGAAGGTTAATGGATGCGATGAAAGCGATCGGGGGCCGGACCGAGTTTGAGGGCGAATATCCGGGATGGCAATACAGAACGGATTCTGCGCTCAGAGACATGATGAAGGAAGTGTTTGTCGGGCAATACGGTTATGAGCCCAAAATCGAGGCCGTACATGCAGGGGTTGAGTGCGGATTCTTTGCGGATAAGCTTCAGGGACTTGATTGTGTATCTATCGGACCTGAGTTATCCGAGATACATACATTCAGAGAGAGTATGGACATACCTTCAGTAGGAAGAACGTATGAATTGGTGACAGAAACTCTTAAGAAGATCGCGGAAAGCTGAGTACAGAGGGGATCATATGGAGAGCAAGCTTCGTATCATTTACGAAGACAAGTACATAATCATATTGCATAAGCCGGCGGGTGTGGCTACACAGACTAAGAATGTTGGCGAGCCGGATATGTGCAGTTATGTCAAAAACTATCTTAACGGAGGATATGTCGGACTTATAAACAGACTCGACAGGCAGGTGGAGGGACTGGTGCTCATGGCCAAGAGCAGCGGTATGGCCGCGATCCTTAACAGGCAATTGATAGAACATAAGATGGAGAAATCATACAGGGCCAAGGTATATATTGACAGTAAGGATAATACCGTCATTACGGATTCGTATGTCAGACTGTCGGATCATATTTCGTTTGATAAGATCAAGAACCTTAGCACGATATGTGATAAAACGGTAGTTGATGCCAAGATCGGTGAACTTGAATACAAGATGACGGATGTAAAGATAGAAGAGAATTACTCTATTGCAGATGTTGACATTCATCTGTTTACAGGCAGGCATCACCAGATCCGTCTTCAGTTGTCCAATATAGGGATGCCTATTTTAGGTGATCTTAAATACGGAACTCCGGATTCCATAGCTTACAGCAAGGTTCATGGGTATCGGTCTATAGATCTCTGCGCATATAAGCTTAAGTTTATACATCCGTCCAACGGCGTGGAGCTGACCTTTGCGATCTGAGCTTGTCTTCTGAATTCATTTCGGTTTGGTGTATTTATCACATCATTACGTCAATGCTTTAATTCAATATATAATTATAGAAGAAACAGATCTAAATCTAGGGGTAGGCGATCGAACTGACACAACATTTAGAGAGTCTGAAAATTGCTTGATTTTTCCCTCAAAATCCCATTGACTTTTAGTATTTACGCGGGTATAATAACTCTTGCACTGCCGAAAGACAGGCATAGTGCGCAACTGAATATTTGGTAGTGGCATTATTCAGCTGATGATCCGGAGAAATACTCAAGAGGCTGAAGAGGCGCCCCTGCTAAGGGTGTAGGTCG
>CAMNDJ010000087.1 GCA_946535225.1 uncultured Lachnospiraceae bacterium | reverse complement strand
TGGTATTCCAGAACTACGCTCTGTATCCTCATATGACAGTATATGATAACATGGCCTTCGGTCTTAAGCTTCGTAAGGTTCCTAAGGATGAGATAGATAAGCAGGTTAAGGAAGCAGCTCGTATCCTCGACCTTTCAGCATTGCTCGATCGTAAGCCCAAGGCTTTGTCAGGTGGTCAGAGACAGAGAGTTGCAATGGGTCGTGCTATCGTACGTAACCCTAAGGTATTCCTCATGGACGAGCCTTTATCAAACCTTGATGCTAAGCTTCGTGTACAGATGAGAATAGAGATCGCCAAGCTTCATCAGAGACTTGATGCAACGATCATCTACGTTACACATGACCAGACAGAGGCTATGACACTCGGTACCAGGATCGTCGTTATGAAGGACGGTGTCATCCAGCAGGTTGATACTCCTCAGAATCTTTATGACAAGCCTCAGAACCTCTTCGTTGCAGGATTCATGGGATCACCTCAGATGAACTTCCTCGATGCTAAGGTTGAAGTTAAGGGCGAAGATGTTAATCTTCATTTTGCAGGCCAGACACTTCCTCTTCCTCCCGCTAAGGCAAAGAAGCTTATCGAAGGCGGTTATGACGGCAAGACTGTTACATTCGGTATCCGTCCTGAGGATGTATACGATTCAGAGATGTTCATCGAGACTGCTAAGTGCGTATTCGAGTCTACAGTTAAGGTTTACGAGCTTCTTGGTGCAGAAGTATATCTGTACTTCGATCTTGAAGAGTTCCCGATCACTGCAAGAGTTAATCCTCGTACTACAGCTCGTCCGGGAGATAAGGTTAAGCTTGCATTCGATGTTGAGAAGGTTCACGTATTCGACAAAGAGACAGAGCAGGTTATCACCAACTAGTCTTAAGCGGTATATTGATATTGAGTTTTACGGCGCCGAAGCGGTCATCCGCCTCGGCGCTTCTTGCGTTATATGCTTCAATCGGTTACAATAAAGACTATGAGAAAAACAGGAAGAACACTGATCTTATTGATATCGATATTGGCTGTTTTGTCGTGCAGCACAATGGATGTGTATGCAGCAGGCAGGAATACCGGGTCAGCCGCTAAGAAGAACAGCAAGAGCACAGTCACGACCGGGTCTGAGGTTACAGCTGTGGCGGAATTCAGAGCGGTATGGTTTTCTTTTAAAGACTGGCAGTCTTTTCTTAAGGGCAGGAATGAGCAGGAATTTAAGACCGTATTCTCTGCGGTATGTCAGAGCAGTGTTGATAACGGACTGAATGCCATCATCGTACATGTAAGATCGCACAATGACGCTGCATATCCGTCTTCCGTATATCCATGGAGCGATGAGATGACGGGCGGTAATCCCGGATATGATCCACTGGCCATTATAACAGAGATCGCGCATACTTACGGCCTTCAGATCCATGCATGGATAAATCCGTACGGATATCGGAACGGGGCTTACTGCGGAGATGCGACGCTGGCTACTAAAGAGAATATAATAGCGGGTATCAAAGAGATCCTTGATAAGTACCCGGTGGACGGAATACATTTCGATGATTATTTTCCTCCGTTGGGTGCGGACACTCATAATGCATTACTTAAGGATGTGTACAGTACCGTTCATGCATACGGCAAAGTGTTCGGTGTAAGCCCTCAGGGTAATATAGAGAATAATATCGCAGCCGGCGCGGACATTGCGACATGGTTGTCTAAAAAAGGTTATATCGATTATATCTGTCCGCAGTTATACTGGAGCAATAATTACGGTAAAGCGGGAAATGTAACTATGTACAGTGACAGGCTCGCAAGGTGGAGAGCTCTTGATACTGCAGATATCCCCATGTATATAGGACTTGCTGCTTACAGAGTGGGAGAAGTATCCAAGACGGACTTAGGCTGGAGTCTTAAGAGTGACAATCTTGGCAGTCAGATCACGGAGCTTAGAAATGCCGGTTGTCAGGGATATATAATATACAATTATTCAGCCATGATATCACCGGTATGTGCCACAGAGATGCAGGGTGTAAGGAATCTTAACAAATGATATCCAATGCGATCATTCAGAAGACAATGGAAGAATTGGCATCCGTTACGGGAGCGGAATACAGACTGTATGACGATAATGCAAGACTTGTCATAACTACAGTTGAGTCTGCGAGGGACGATAGTGAGTCTGTGAAGGCCTTTATGGATTCTGATGCTGATTCCCAAACGATATCGGGAGATTGTTATCTAAAGGTCATGGATGACGGAGAATGCGCATATATTCTTATCACTGAAGATGCAACGGATCCCATTATGAAGGGCAGAGTTGCTGTATGTCAACTGCAGAATCTGATCATTGCTTACAAGGACAGGACAGACAGGAGCAGTTTCTACCAGAATCTTTTACTTGATAATATGCTCCTTGTGGACATTCATAACAGAGCGACAAAGCTTCATATCGACAATGATGTCAGAAGAGTAGTCTATGTTGTCGAGACTGTCAATGACAGAGAGAATGTTGCGCTTGAGCTCATGAAGAGCCTGTATGTTGAACAGGGCGGCAATCAGATCATATCTGTTGATGAGCAGAGTGTGATACTTATCAAGGATATAGATAAGGATGCTGACAGAGAAGATATAAGAGAGATAGCCGAGGGGATACTTGATACGTTCAATACCGAAGCTATGATAGATGTAAGAGTATCATATGGATTAGCGGTCAAGGAGCTTAAGGACATATCCAAGTCCTATAAGGAAGCCAGGATGGCGCTCGATGTTGGCAGCATATTCTACACGGAGCGTAAGATCCTTGATTATGAGACACTTGGGATCGGACGATTGATCTATCAGTTACCCTTAAGTCTGTGTGAGATGTTCGTACACGAAGTGTTCGGCGATTCCATGCCGGAAGAACTCGACGAGGAGACACTGATCACGGTCAATAAGTTCTTTGAGAACAATCTGAACGTATCTGAGGCATCAAGACAGCTCTATATACATCGTAATACTCTGGTATACAGGATGGAGAAGCTCAAAGGTGCCATAGGGCTGGATATGAGAGTATTTGAAGACGCTCTCACTTTTAAGATAGCCATGATGGTGGTTGATTACGTTAATTATCTGCATAGCAAGGATATGTAGATGATATAGATTCACAGGGAAAACGGAGGAATAAAAATGGAAGGTTATGTAGCACTTATTATTCTGATACTCCTGATAATCGGACTTATCAGATGTATCTGTATCGTACCTCAGGCCAATGCCTGGGTAGTAGAGTTCCTTGGTCAGTACAAGGCAACATGGGAGGCAGGACTTCATATCAAGATCCCGTTCTTCTATAAGGTTGTCAAGAGAGTATCTCTTAAGGAACAGGTAGCCGATTTCGAGCCTCAGCCCGTTATCACCAAGGATAACGTTACGATGATGGTTGATTCGGTCGTATTCTTCGAGGTATTCAATGCCAAGATGTTCTCATACGGCGTAGAGAGACCCATCGCGGCTATTGAGAATCTCTCAGCAACTACACTTCGTAATATCATCGGTTCGATGACTCTTGATGAGACGCTCACAAGCCGTGATTCCATTAACGGTCAGATCACATCGATCCTTGATGATGCTACCGACAAGTGGGGTATCAAGGTAAACCGTGTGGAAGTTAAGAACATTCAGCCGCCGAGATCCATCCAGGATGCGATGGAGAAGCAGATGAGAGCTGAGCGAGAGAAGAGAGAGGCTATCCTTACTGCAGAAGGTAAGAAACAGTCAGCCATCACTCTTGCGGAAGGTGAGAAGGAAGCGGCTATCCTTCGCGCGGATGCTGTCAAGGAACAGCGTATCCGTGAGGCAGAAGGTGAAGCTCAGGCGCTTCTTGCAGTACAGCGTGCTCAGGCTGAGTCTATCAGACTCATCAACGAGGCTAATCCTTCAGGCCAGTACCTGAAGCTTAAGCAGTACGAGGCAGCAGCTCAGATGGCTAACGGTCAGGCGACCAAGATCGTGGTTCCTACCGATATTGCCAATCTTGCAGGAACTGTCGGTGTGCTCTCTGAAGTAGCCAAGGGCACACAGGCAGCAAAGGTTACTGCTGAATAATCAGAACTCAGATATATATAGCTGAATGATCATAAGGAGACACAGCATAGTCCGTGTTTCCTTATGATATTTATGGGTAATATTCACATGAACATCTACGGCTTTGACAAGACATCTCTGTTAAACTATCCGGGGCATGTAGCGGCCACGGTATTTACCGGCGGCTGCAATATGCGCTGTCCCTATTGTCATAACAGCGAACTTGTACTTAATCCGCCACCCGATATGAAGATATCGGAAGAAGAGGTAATGGCTCATCTTAAGAAGCGAAGCAATGTACTCACGGGCTTATGCATTACCGGCGGAGAGCCGACGTTGCAGCCTGATCTGCGGGATTTTATCGTAAAAGTGAGGCAACTCGGATATAAGATCAAGTTAGATACCAACGGCCTTAAGCCGGACATTCTTAAGGAACTACTTGATGAAGGACTTCTTGATTATGTGGCGATGGATATCAAGGCGGGTCGTGACAATTACAGCAATGTGACAGGAGTGTCGGATATTGCACCGATCTCCGAATCTGCCGGCATTCTGATAAGATCCGGTGTCGAATATGAATTCCGTACTACGGCAGTAAACGGGCTTCATACTGAGGAAGATTTTAAGGACATAAGAGACTGGCTTGATGAATTGAGGGACGGGATCATGATCCCTCACTACTATCTGCAGTCATACGTAGAGCGGGATACCGTTATGGATAAGGTAAGACGGATGTGTGAGTTCTCTAAGGATGCGTTGGAGGAGTTTGCGAAGATCCTTGATCCGGTGGCAGGCGAAATATCTCTCAGAGGAATAGATTAAGTGCAGACAATTGATGAGAAATATATGAGGGAAGCTCTTAAGCAGGCGCATAAGGCCGCCGCCATTGGAGAAGTCCCCATAGGATGTGTAATTGAATATCAGGGCAAGATAATCGGACGAGGATATAATCGCCGTAAGACCGATAAGAATACTCTGTCACATGCAGAGCTCAACGCCATACGTAAGGCATCAAAAAAAATGGGAGACTGGCGCCTGGAAGAATGCACGATGTATGTGACGCTTGAACCCTGTCAGATGTGCTCCGGTGCCATAGTACAGGCTCGTATTCCACGTCTCGTTATAGGTTGTATGAATCCCAAGGCAGGTTGTGCAGGCTCGATCCTTAATCTGCTGCAGGTTCCTGAATTTAACCATCAAGTTGACATAACATACCGAGTGTTGGAGGAAGAGTGCTCTCGTATCCTTACGGATTTCTTTAAAGATCTGCGCCTCAGGCTTAAACAGGAAGAAGAAAAATAGACGATACCGTGGGTTTATGATGCGTGGTAACTCCTTTATCTCATTTGTCTGCTTACGAGTAAGTTTTAAGGATATGTCATATACATGTAGGTATTGTAAAGGAAGGTAATTGACAGATATGAGTGGGATGACGTTATATGAATATCTAAGAGAACTGAAGCTGGCAGAGCAGCAATACGGTCAGGAGGAGGAACTATATCCGCTGATCAATATGCTGCTGCGAGAGAATGACAACATTAAGGAATTATCAGTCAGGACTGTTGCCGGAGGAATGGGAATCGAGGGAGATACAACAAGAGAACTGCTGTCAAGGTATATATCCTTTCCTGATTTGGTGATACTTGATGAAGAATATGGTAAAACAGAAGATAACAGTGGACAAGAGCTGATGTATGGTTGCGTTGAAGCAAAAGGATTAAACAGTAACATTGATTACATAGGTTTTGAAGAGAATTGTACGGTAGAAGTAAATGGAAATTGCGATTATGTGATCATAAGAAAAAAAGGTGCTTATTATGGTTATTTGTGCTCAAAAATCAATACTGAATTGGATGATGGAGACAAAGAAGGATATAAATCATACACTGATCAGGAATACGGTGAAATACGCGGATTAATAGGTGAAACCCCGGAAATGTATTACTATTCCCGCAGCGGGAAAGGAAATAAAATAGAAAAGTGGAATGACAGCGTTTTCCCAAATGGGAAATACGAGATAAGAATACAAAGATATTTGATTTTTGAAAAAGACAAAGAGCAAATGGATGAAAAAAACAGCCCCGGTATCACTCAGTTGTTTAGCGAATTGCTATGGTACGGAAAGGTATTATATACAAACGGAAAGGTATGGTACTACCTTAAACTAAGTGATGACAGACTTAAAATAGCAAGTAATTCCGGAGAGAATCCAACAGAATGGTTTGAGAGATTAAATACTAAGATTAATTTCAATTGCTATCAAATTGGTAATTTCTCTGATATTTATGAGAAAGTAAAGGATTTACAGGAATTAAAAGAAAAAATAAATGAAAACCCGAACTGGGAAAAAGA
>CAMNDJ010000086.1 GCA_946535225.1 uncultured Lachnospiraceae bacterium | reverse complement strand
GCGCATCCATGCACTTGCGGACAGACCAACCGACATCCTTGTCGGTAGCCGGCGTCCCTAAGACGGCTTATGTGCCGTTACGCCGGAATCTGAGCCGCAAGGCGTCCCGACGACATATTGCCCTATCTGGACGGAGAGAGGAGTCATATGACGATTCACATTTTCATAGCCCACATGGGCATAGGCGGCGCAGAGAGAGTTTGTGTCAACCTTGCCAACGAGTGGGCAGCCAAAGGCCATGAAGTTCATATAGTGACACTCAATCTCGATGATGACATCAACACGCAGAATCTTTCGGAGGGCATCAGTGTCCATACTCTGGGTGTCAGCAGACTTCGCTACAGTTTCATTCCGATGTATCGCTACATACGCAGGTACCGCCCGCGCTTCATGTTCGTATTCGGCAACGAGATGGCGGTTATCATTCAGAAACTGCGTTCGCTTCATCTGGTGAACACCCCTCTTATCGTACGCGTACTCAATAACGTCAATATTTCCCTTGCCAAGGAAGACGGAGTATCACCCGTAGTCGAGGAATATCTTAAGCGTGCGCAGAAGAACTTAGGTGCTATGGAGCATGTCGTGGCGCAGTGTGAGGCCATGGGCGATCAGCTTAAGAATAAGGGACTTGTCTCCCCTGAACATCTTAGTGTGATTTATAATCCCGTCAGCAGAGATCTGTGCGAAAAGGTGCGAGCACTCAGGGCTGATACAACAGCCGATACAATCAGGAAACGCGAGATAACCTTTATCGGGCGCATAGATCCGCAGAAGAATCCGTTGGATTTGCTTACTGCATTCCATAAACTTTGCATGATGCGAGGTGACAGAAGTATGGCCGCAGCTTCCGGATCAAGCGCAGGAGAGGATGAAACTAAAGACCAAGTCGATCTGATCCTTCGTTTTGTAGGTGACGGAGTGTTAAGAGAAGCTGTAGCGGATAAGGCCGCTAAGCTCGGGATTTCTGACAGAGTCATATTTGACGGTATCAGACGTGACATGGAAAAAGTATATGCGGCTGCGGATGTCGTGGCTCTTTCATCTGATTACGAAGGTATGCCGAACTGTCTGATCGAGGCGATAGGCTGCGGAATACCGGTCGTCTCCTATGATTGCCCTATAGGTCCGGCTGAGATAGTTAAGGATGATATAAACGGATATCTCGTAAGCATGGGCGATACTGATGCGCTGGCCGATGCATTGTCAAAAGCCCTTGATAAAGACTGGGATACAGATGCCGTGATCGCCACCTGTGATAAATTCGATGTCGGAAACATTGCAGACAGATATCTGGATCTGTTTAAGGATTATTGATAAGGCGGATGCCGGATGACGGATATGCGTTTTTCGGATGAGACAAATAGTTTTATGAGTACTAAGAAAGTATCGTTACTTCTAACTACATATAACAGCGAGGCAGTATTGCAGAAAACTCTGGATTCCATTGAGATGCAGGATTATCCGGACATAGAGGTCTGCATTGCAGATTCATGCTCTGAAGACGGCACTCTTGATATCATTAAGAAGTTTAAGGACTCTTCCAAATATACTGTTGTATTTGATTCGAAAAAAGACAGCGGTATATATGAAGGGCTTAATAATGCGATAGCTCTTTCGACCGGAGACTATCTTCAGGTCATGAACGACAGACTGACCGTTTCTGATGCTGTTTCTAAACTTGTTGCCGCGATAGACATTGAGGAAAAAGCGTGCGGTGATCCTGACAAGGTCCTGGGCGCGCACAGTGACCTGGTATATGCAGAAGATGACAGGGTTGTCAGATATTGGCATATGGGACGAGGCAGTATAAGAGCAGGATGGATGCCTGCGCATCCTACACTCATGCTCAAGAGATCGGTATATGATAAGTACGGACTCTATGATATATCATATGTCTGTTCGGCTGATTATGAGTATATGATCCGTATTCTTAAAGGCGGCGGGTGTCTGGGCTATGTTCCCGAAGTGCTGGTGTCCATGTATTACGGCGGTACGAGTAATTCCACATCCGGTGCATATGCCAATTCGATAATGGAAGCCATGAGAGCTCTGCGCAGTAACGGGGTACATCCGGTAGTCTGGATAACGGGACTGCGGATTCTGAGAGTAGCACTGCAGTTTGCAAGATCCCCTATGATGAACAGAAATCGGTAGATAAGGTATGAGATAACGGATCATCTGACATGCATAACGGAAAGAAAACGGACGATCACAGATTTAAATGAACAACGGTTTAAGAAAAGCAATTAAGTTCATATTGGCATATGGTATTGCTGTCGCATTGGGAGTTACAACGGGATGGGGGATCACGCGTATTGATCTTCTTCTGCCGCTGTTGTGCCTGTTGTTCTATGTCTTATTTGACCTTGCAGACAGACGTATCATCTCAGGGGACATGGAATATACTTTAGCTAAGTGTCTTGCGCTTGACGGGATAAAGCTAAAAGATATACGGCCGGAACTTAAGTTTGCTCTTCCGCTCGCATGTATATTCTCATTAAGTGTAGTTGCGGGCAGTCATCTGGATGTATGGAATGATGTGATCGATCCGTACAGGCCTGTGGATCTTTTGCTGCTTATTTTATATACAGTTCTCTTTACATTTCTTCTCATTGTTTTCTTCAGAGTATCCGACAGGTGGAATGAGGATGTTTATTCGGGAGCGGATACGGCTGTATCAAAACAGGGTAAGGATAAAAACGGATCAAAGGATGCTTCTGTGGATATGCATAAAGGCAGCGCTAAGCGAGTGTTGATCGGTGCAGGCATATTGATCCTTTGCTATCTTCCGTATTATCTGACTCTTTTCCCGGGCAATCTCGGCAAAGATACATTTGAATCCGTAGACATGGTACTCGGTAATATCCCCTGGACCAATCATCATCCGATATTCTTTACGATCTTGATTGATATCGTGTTCACGCTGACAGGGTGGATGGGCAGTTACACGGCTTCTCTTGCAACGCTCTCTTTTTTGCATATGATCGCTGTTGCCCTGACTCTTTCGTATATTGCGGATCATATAAGCACGCTTGGGAAGAACGGTCGTAGGTGGAGCAGGATAGCTCTTGTCTTCTTTGCGCTTCATCCTTTCTTTCCTATGTATTCGATCTACATGACCAAGGATGTGCTGTTCTCATGTGCTCTTGCGCTGCTTGTACTTAAGCTGCATGACCTGTATATGGCATATAGTGATGATGACACCGATGTCACTTTGGCACGCAGCGGATCTAAGCAGATAACAGGGCTAGGAGTCATATCATTGCTTGTGATGCTGCTTCGTAACAACGGCCTTATGATAATCGCAGTACTTGCTCTTATCCTGTTGATATGTTGGATATGCAGATCTTCTTCGAGGAAAAATACCGGAGTTTCACAGGCAGATAAAAGCACCGGATTTGCAGATCTTAAACCGGTCTTTACGCTTGCTATCTCGGTCATGTTGTTTCTGATATTCAGAACGGTCTCTTACAGTGTCCTTGATATCGCTCCCGAGTCTTTTGCAGAGTCGGCATCCGTTCCCTTACAGCAGGTTGGATATGTGATCAGATCTCATACCGATGCAGAGATGGCAGAAGGTCTTACAAAGGAACAGGATGAGATACTTAAAAAGATCATGCCTTACGAGAAAGTAAGAGAAGTATATGATCTTGGATACACCGATGCATATAAGTTCGATGAAGCCTTTGATGATGAATATTTCAATGAGCATAAAGCTGACTTCATGAAGATATGGTCACGACTCCTGCCCGGGCATTTTATAGAGTATGTGAATGCTTATCTTGCACAGACTGCAGGCTACTGGAATTACGGTCAGACCAATACCGTGGCGACCCAGGGAGTATGGGAGGACAACAGCATCGGAGTCGTGCGCACCGATCTTATAGAAGAGATGACCGGAGTGTCATTATATGGTATCATAGAGAAGTTAATGCTCGGCATGAGAAAAGCACCGCTTCTGTGCATCTTAAGCAGTATGGCGATGCAGTTCTATGCGGTATTGCTTGCAATGATCATGCTGTGGCGAAGAATCGTTCGCCATGGACAGGAAGATAACAGAAAAGGACAGATTGGGTCAGTAGTTGTTACTTTTGCCCCGCTATTGTTGCTGTGGATCAGCATAATGATAGCGACACCGGCATTCTGTCTGTTCAGATATATGTTCGCATTCTTCATCTTATGGCCGTTTACGCTGTATATGATGATATATTCGAAAGGAAAGATATGAAGAAGACCATAATAGTGATGCCCGTAGCCAATGAAGCAGCTACCATGGGTGAAGTGATAGAGAAGATCCTGGCTCTGCCCTATGATGACCTGCATCTTTATCCGGTCGTGGATGACTACAGCAAGGATAATACTGCCGAGATCATAAGGAGTTATGAGAACACAGGCAGAGTCAAGTGCATTTATTACAAGGAAAGCCGCGGGGTGATAAGCTGTTATCTTGAAGGCTTCAGGCGTGCACTTGCAGACGGTGCCGAGCAGATCATTGAGATGGACGGCGGCGGAAGCCACAAGCCGGAAGAGATCGGACAGTTCATTGATAAGCTTGCTGAAGGCTACGACTGTGTCTGGGGTTCGAGATTTGTTAAAGGCGGCGGTATCGCAGAGCAGCCTCTTTATCGCAGACTGCTAAGCAGTGGCGGAACGGTCTTATCAAACCTCGTACTAGGTACGCATCTTAAGGATATGACCAGCGGATTCGAGGCGTTCAAAGCGGATGTGCTTAAGGCGATGGATCTAAGCGCTTTTCTCTCTACCGGCCACATGTATCAGACGGAGATGCGTTTTTACTGCAGGAACATGAATACCGTCGAGGTGCCGATCCACTACACGGGTTCGTCTTCTTCGCTTAAGATGCATTCGGTGACGGAGGCTTTGTCGATCCTGTTCAAACTTAAGGAAAACGAGCACAGGGTGATCGATCCATTCAAGATGAATGCGTGACAGAAAACAGATATAACAATGTGAAAGGATATATATGAAGACCAAATATCTGATACTTGGCGCAGGCCCTGCGGGACTGACTTTTGCCAATGCATTATTAAAAAAAGGTGAGACTGATTTCATCGTTATCGAGAAGGAATCGGAGCCGGGCGGACTGTGCCGGAGCGCAGATGTAGACGGGGCACCACTTGATACAGGCGGCGGACATTTTCTGGATGTCAGGCGCCCTTCTGTATGCAAGTTTCTCTTTGATTTCCTTCCCGAGAAGGAATGGGTAAGATATGACAGAGATTCGAGGATAAGGTTAAATCTTCTCCCCAATGCGGACTCGGCAAAGAAGAAGGAATATGAGCTCCACCACCCCTTTGAAGCAAATATCTGGGAGCTGCCGAATGCGCTTCAGAAGAGGTTCTTGGAATCCATCGCAGCTGCCGGCTGCAATACGGGAGAACCGAAGCCTGAGAAGTTCACGGACTGGATCCGATGGAAACTGGGTGATGAGATAGCAAATGAATATATGCTCCCTTATAATCGCAAGATGTTCGGGAAGAACTTAAATGAACTCGGGACATATTGGCTTGAGAAACTGCCGAATGTAAGCTATGAAGAGACTCTGGAGAGCTGTAAGCAGAAGAAGGCTCTCGGTTCTGAACCCGGTCATTCGCAGTTCTATTACCCTAAGAAATACGGGTACGGCGAAGTCTGGAAGAGAATGGGTGATGAACTCGGTGATAAGCTTAAGTTAAATGAAACAGTCACTAAGCTTGACTGCATGAACTGTGAAGCATATCTGTCTGACGGTGGTGTCATCGCAGCGGATACGATCATCGTAACCGTTCCGTGGGATACGATGGAACTCATGTGGGCACCGTCGATGATCAAGAACAATATCAAACTGTTAAAGACCACATCGGTAGAGATCACATATTCGGAAGATGCTCCCGACACGGATGCGCAGTGGATATACTATCCGGATGAATCGCTCAGCTACCACAGGATCCTTGTAAGAGGCAATTTCTTAAAAGGTGCCAAGGGCTGCTGGACTGAGACAAGATCGGAAAGATATGAAGAAGAAGTACGCCAGCTGTCGATGTTTGACGATATGCCGGAAGACGGTATGGGAGATGGAACAGATAGTAACGGAAACGGAAGTGACGCTCGCATCAACTTCCACAACGAGTATGCATATCCGGTCAATACGATAGCCAAGCCCTCCGCGATCGCAAAGGTGCTCGATTTTGCATCCAAGTCGCATATAATCGGCCTCGGACGCTGGGGCGAACACAGCCATTTCAATTCGGATGTGACGGTTGACAGAGCACTCAAACTAGCTGAAAAACTGTAAATGATTTTCAGAGATATGGACCATCTCAGGAAGTTCATTAACAATGGATAGAAAAAGTTCAAGTATCAGAACTGCATATAGGATCATTTTGGCAGCGGTCGTGATC
>CAMNDJ010000085.1 GCA_946535225.1 uncultured Lachnospiraceae bacterium | reverse complement strand
ATCTGGACAGTATAACCAGGAAGGGTCTGCATGATACTCTTGAGGCCAACAGGGATAAGGCTGAACTCAGCAAGTGGCTGGCTACTATCAAGACCGATTGTGACACAGGTGTCACATGGAATGATATAGAACTTAAGAATCTGTATACAGCCAAGGCATTTGAGCTTCTTAAGACTCTCGGACTTCGTAAGATCTTAGAGCGTTTTGAGGGCAAAACCGCGGCGACTGATACATCGGAAACTTCTGCAGAGATCATAACCGTGGCCGATGAATCAGCGTTTGACAGGATGATAGAAGAAGCTTCCGGTTGTGTATGCATCTATCTGCATGATGACAGGACTGAGACTGTTAAGAATACCGTAGAAGAATCCGACGGTCAGATCGGATTGGATCTTATGGGGATGACAGCTGCCGGTGATACACAGGATAAGACATCGGATAATGGAAGAACAGAAGATCATATCCCGGATATCCTCGATAAGACAGGCCATGTATCCGTATCTTTCGGAGGTAAGGATCATACGGTCGTGATAAACGGTGAAACGGATATCGACCATGTGATGAAAGGACTGGTATCGCTGCTTGATAAACCGGGGGTCAATCCTGTAACGTATGATATCAAGAAACTGTATAAGATGCTTGATGCATATGTAAAGAGGAGCAAAGAGTCTGCGGCTTCATCGACAGTCAGACTAAATGATGAAGGTCATCTGAGTCCTCACATAGATGATATGATGCTCATATCATATTTAAATAATCCCATCGTATCGGGTGAATATGACTTAAAGCCCGGCATCATCACGCACAGGTTGATGACGGAATATGACAGTGCCGTTAAGAAGCTTACAGATGCGGGTATGTATGACCTGTATAACGACATAGAATTACCTCTAAGCTATGTTCTCCATACCTGTGAGAGGGAAGGGATAAGAGCCGACAGAGATAAACTTAGGGAATACGGAGATTCCCTGACAGGGCGTATTGAGGAACTGGCAGCGAGCATATATAAGCAGGCGGATGAAGAGTTCAATATCAATTCCCCCAAGCAGTTGGGAGAGATACTCTTTGGCAAACTCGGGATAAAAGGCGGTAAGAAGACCAAGAGCGGTTATTCTACGGCAGCCGATGTCCTTGAAAAGCTTGCTCCGGAATATCCGATAGTGGGTGATATCCTCGAATACAGAGGACTTACCAAACTTAAGAGCACATATGCCGAAGGCTTGCAGGATTGTATAGCCGAAGACGGCAGGATACATACGACTTTCAATCAGACGATAACCGCTACGGGACGAATAAGTTCGACTGATCCCAATCTTCAGAATATACCGATAAGGACGGAACTCGGACGTAAGATACGTAAGTGCTTCGTTCCTAAGGACGGATACGTGTTCATAGATGCGGATTACTCACAGATAGAGCTAAGGCTCTTGGCGCATATGTCGGAGGATAAGGGACTCATAGAAGCTTACGGCATGGATGCGGATATACACCGTATCACTGCGAGCAAGGTATTCCACATTCCTTTTGAAGAAGTGACTGCAGAGCAGAGAAGGGATGCCAAGGCTGTCAATTTCGGCCTGGTATACGGCATCAGTTCGTTCGGCTTAAGTCAGGATCTTGGTATCACAAGGGATGAGGCTAAGCAGTATATAGATGAGTATTTCGTGACATACCCGGGAGTTAAGAGATTCCTGGATGAGTGTGTGGCGGATGCAAAGGACAAGGGCTATTCCGTTACTATGTACGGGAGACGCAGACCGATCCCCGAGCTTAAGAACAGCAATTACATGATGCGTCAGTTCGGTGAGAGAGTAGCAATGAACAGTCCGATCCAGGGAACGGCAGCCGATATCATGAAGATCGCCATGATAAGGGTATATGAGGCGCTCTTGAGAGAGAAGATAGACGGTAAGGTGCTCGTGCAGGTACATGATGAACTGCTTCTTGAGGTCAGAGCGGATGAAGCGGACAGGGCAAGTGAGATCCTTAAGAGAGAAATGGAGAATGCCGCTTCACTGGCAGTCAGACTGGAAGTGGATGTACATAGCGGGAGCGATTGGTATGAGGCTAAATGATGACCACTAAGATTATCGGGATAACCGGCGGAGTCGGGGCAGGCAAAAGCGAGGTCCTTAAGTATATAAGAGACAACTATGACTGTGTGATAGTCACGGCGGACGACATGGGCAATGAGGTCAAAGAACCGGGCGGTGAGTGTTATGACAGGATAGTCAGCCTGCTGGGTGATGATATACTTACACAAGACGGTCATATCGATCGTAAGAAAATGGCAGCCAAGATGTATTCCGATACAGAGCTTGTCGATAAGGTCAATTCGATCATCCATCCGGCCGTGATAGACCGTATCAGGAGACTGGGTAATGAAGCCAGAAGCAAGGGCGAGATACCGTACTTTTTTATTGAGGCGGCGCTGCTCATCGAATGTGGCTTTAATGACTATGTTGATGAGATGTGGTACATATATGCTGACATGAGCGTCAGGAGAATGAGGCTTAAGAACTCACGCGGATATGATGATGCAAGGATAGACGGGATCATGGAGAATCAGTTGTCCGATGCAGAGTACAGAGCGGGTTCGGATGTGGTGATAGATAACAGCGGTGAATTTGAAGACACCGCAAAACAGATAGACAGTTACCTTGGAGGAGAAAATGGCAGATAGCGGTAATCCTAATCAGATGGTATTCGGATTGGATATAGGCACAAGGAGCATCGTGGGAACCGTGGGCTACAAGCGCGGTAATAAATTCACGGTCGTGGCTCAGTGCAATAAAGAGCATGAGTCCCGTTCGATGCTTGACGGACAGATCCATGATATAGGCAGAGTCGCGGAGACTATAACGGATGTTAAGAGAAGGCTCGAAAAGCAGATCGGCGGAGAACTTAAGCGCGCTTGTATAGCGGCGGCCGGTCGTGTACTTCAGACTATGGAGACACATTCAGAGGTCGATCTGGAAGAAGAGAGAACAGTGACGGCGGAAGATATCTATACGCTTAATTCCGTAGCGATAGAAGACGCATACAAGAAATTCTTGGATGAGAATAAGACGGATATGCATTTTTATTGTGTCGGATCGAGCCCTGTCAGATATTACTTAAATGACTTTGTGATCTCGAATCTGGAGAATCATAAGGCCAAGGTAATAGGCGTGGATATGATAGCGACCTTCCTGCCCGATGACGTAGTGGACGGATTGTACAAGTCGGTTGAGATGGCGGGACTTGAAGTGGCTAATCTCACATTGGAGCCTATAGCAGCCATTCAGCTTGCGATCCCCGAGAGGTTCAGGCTTCTTAATATCGCACTGGTGGATGTCGGAGCGGGAACCTCCGATATTTCCGTTACAAAGGACGGTTCGATCATAGCATTCGGCATGATACCCACAGCGGGTGATTCGCTGACGGAGCGTATCGCCAATCACTGCATGGTGGATTTCAATGCAGCAGAGGTCATCAAACGTAAGGCTGACACGGATCAGGTGATCGAATACGAAGACATTATGGGCACCAAGATGACCATCACTCAGAAGCAGATCAAGACGCTTCTGTCCAAGGATGTGGATGAGATGGCCAAGCTTGCCTGCAACAAGATAAAGGAGTTAAACGGCGGCAAGTCCGTCGGTGCGGTATTTGTAGTCGGCGGCGGAGGAATGATACCCGGATACACTGAGAGTCTTGCCAAGAAACTTGGCCTTGCTCCTGAAAGAGTTGCTCTTCGAGGCAAGGAAGTCATGCAGGATATAATCTTTGAGAATACCGAACTCAACATTGACTCGCTGCTTGTGACGCCCATTGGTATATGCCTTAACTATTACGAGGAGAGCAACAATTTCATCTTCGTCAACTTCAACGGAGCCAAGGTCAAACTGTATAACAATAACAACCTGACAGTAATGGATGCGGCCATGCAGACCGAGTTCCAGGGCGGAGGGTTCTTCCCCAAGAGCGGTCCGGAACTTGAATTTACGATAAACGGCAATAAGCGTCTGATAAGGGGTAAGATGGGTGAAGCTGCCGTGATAAAAGTCAACGGTTCGATCGCCAATCTTCATTCGCCCATTAAGGAAAATGACATCATTGAGGTCGAAGAATCCACGGCAGGTGAGGCGGCTCATATGACCATAGGAGAACTGCCTGAGTATAAGGCGATCTTAACCATCAATGTCAACGGTAATAATGTGGATCTGCCCAAGTATGCTTCGGTCAACGGGAAACTCCAGTCAGAGTACTATGATATAGTAAACGGTGACGTGATCGAGATACTGGATTACTATACGGTATCCCAGATCGAGAAGTTCATGGATATAACGGTCGCACCGGACAGCACATGCATGGTCAACAATGCACCGGCAACAGATGATACAAAGGTGTATGAGAACTTCACGGTATCCTGGGAAGTGACGGACGGCACGTTTGACGGAAGCGCATATGTATCTACCAATTATGTTGAAGAAGTGATCGAGAAAGAAGATGATACCGGCAAGGCCGAGGAAACCGTAAAGGCGCCCGAGGTTAATATAACGGTAACGGTCAATAACAAACCGGTAGAGCTTAAGGGTAAATCATCTTATGTATTTGTTGATGTGTTCGATGAGATAGATTTCGACAGGACAAGGGCCAAGGGAACGCTCATAACGAAGATCAACGGCCACAGTGCGGAATATATGGAAGCTCTGCACGGCGGTGAAGTGATAGAGATATACTGGGAAAAGGGTAACAGATAATGAGGATGTGTCCCATAGCCAGCGGGAGCAGCGGTAATTCCATATATGTCGGCAGTGATAATACGCACATACTTGTGGATGCCGGCATAAGCAAGAAGAGGATAGAAGACGGCCTTAAGACAGTCGGAGTAAACGGCACCGATATAGATGCGATACTTATCACTCATGAGCATTCAGACCATATACAGGGGTTAGGTGTGTTCGTAAGGAAGTATCCCGTACCGATATACGGAACACCGGCTACACTTAAGCAGATACAGTGCATGGACTATCTCGGATATATACCTCCGGAGCTGTTTACGGAGATCAGTCCGGATGAGGAATTTATGTTAGGTGACATCAGTGTCAGCTCGATGCGTATTTCCCATGATGCGGCCGATCCTGTAGCTTACAGTTTTGCAAACGGTGACAAACACATGGCGATCGCCACGGACATGGGCGAGTATACGGATTATACATTGGATCATCTTAAGGACATGGATGCGCTTCTGATAGAGGCCAATCATGATATACGGATGCTTCAGGTCGGACCTTATCCCTATCAGCTCAAACAGAGGATATTGTCCGAACGCGGTCATCTGTCCAATGAATCCGCGGGAAGGCTTCTAAGCGACATAGCCTGTGACAGGTTACAGACGATAATATTGGGGCATTTGAGCAAAGAGAATAATCTTCCGGAACTTGCATATGAGACAGTGAGACTTGAGATCGAATCCGGAGATAATGAATATCATGCCAATGATTTCGAGATGATAGTGGCAAAGAGAAGCGAGCCGACGCGGATAGTGGAGATATAGAATGTTCACCGTCTTTGACTGACGGTGTAATATACATTAAGGAGATGAGTTTTGAATAAGAGATATAAAGCGATCCTGTATGATATGGACGGAACACTGGTGCCGATGGATATGAAGGAATTCACGGACGGATATTTTAGGCTCCTGGCTAAGAGGCTCACGCCATATAACATACCGACGGATCTGCTCATAGATTCGATATGGAAGGGCACTGCGGCAATGGTGCAAAACGACGGAAGCCGTAAGAACGTAGAAGCGTTCTGGGAAGTGTTCTATAAGCTCACGGGGGTTACGGATAAGAGCATAGAAGCGGAGTGTGACGACTTCTACGGAAGAGAGTTTAAGGATGCCAAGGCGTTCACCAAAGATAATGATCTTGCTACGGAGGCGGTAGCGCTTTCAAGGCAAAAAGCCGATCTGGTGGCTCTTTCGACCAATCCTTTATTCCCCATGGTCGGGCAGGTGACACGAATGTCATGGGTGGGACTTAAGCCCGAGGATTTTGACCTGGTGACATCATATGAATCGGACAGTTACTGTAAGCCGAATCCGAAATATTATGAAACGGTATGCGATAGACTGGGAGTTACGCCTTCTGAATGCCTGATGATCGGTAATGATGAGGAAGAGGATATGTATGCCGCATGTACATTGTGCGGAATGGACGGCTTCCTTGTGACGGATACGATGATAAAGAGTAAAGAACATCCGTGGAAGGGACCGAAGGGTTCTTTTGAGGATCTTATAGAAATGCTAAAGGAGTTATGAAAATGAAAAAGACGATAATCACGGTAGTCGGCCATGATGCGGTCGGCATAATCGCAAAGGTATGTACTTATCTTGCGGATAACGGCATCAATATCCTGGACATATCACAGACGATAGTTCAGGGATGGTTCAATATGATGATGATCACGGATCTCTCCGGTGCGACCAAGGCATTCGGAGATATAGCTGCAGATCTTGAAAAACTCGGAGAGGACATCGGCGTGCAGATCAAGTGTCAGAGCGAGGACATCTTCTCGGCCATGCA
>CAMNDJ010000084.1 GCA_946535225.1 uncultured Lachnospiraceae bacterium | reverse complement strand
CCGAAGCAAGCTGAGAATGTAGGAGTAGGCTCTGTGATTCCTCTCTCTGTACCTGCAAGCTTAGCTGTGAAGCCTGAAAGGAAGTAGTACTGAGTCTGCTCAGGTGTAAGGATAGATACGGGAGGAAGTACTCCGAACGCATCGGCTGAGAGGAATATTACGTTCTCTGCAGCAGGACCTGCAGATGTAGGATTAACATTTAAAACGATGTTCTTGATATGATCGATAGGATAAGATACACGAGTATTCTCTGTTACGCTCTTATCAGCGAAATCAATCTTGCCGTTAGCGTCTACGGTTACGTTCTCAAGAAGAGCGTTTCTCTTGATAGCGTTGTAGATATCGGGCTCAGATTCCTTATCGAGGTTGATAACCTTGGCATAGCAGCCGCCCTCGAAGTTGAATACGCCGTTGTCATCCCAACCGTGCTCATCATCACCGATAAGAAGTCTCTTAGGATCTGTAGAAAGTGTTGTCTTACCTGTTCCTGAAAGGCCGAAGAAGATAGCAGTGTTCTTGCCCTGCATATCTGTATTTGCTGAGCAGTGCATAGCAGCGATGCCCTTAAGAGGAAGGTAGTAGTTCATCATAGAGAACATACCCTTCTTCATCTCACCGCCGTACCATGTATTAAGGATAACCTGCTCACGGCTTGTAACGTTGAACGCTACACAAGTCTCTGAGTTAAGGCCGAGTTCCTTGTAGTTGTCAACCTTAGCCTTAGAAGCTGTATAAACAACGAAATCAGGCTCAAAGTTAGCCTCTTCCTCTGCTGTGGGCTTGATGAACATATTTCTTACGAAATGTGCCTGCCAAGCTACTTCCATGATGAAACGAACTGCCATTCTTGTGTCCTTATTGGCACCGCAGAAAGCATCAACAACGAAAAGTCTCTTGCCTGAAAGCTGCTTCTTTGCAAGATCCTTAACTTTAGCCCATACTTCCTCGCTCATAGGATGGTTGTCGTTCTTGTACTCATCAGATGTCCACCATACGGTGTCCTTAGAATTGGCATCCATAACGATGTACTTATCTTTAGGAGAACGTCCTGTGTAGATACCTGTCATAACGTTAACGGTATCAAGTTCGGTTTTAATACCCTTGTCGAAGCCCTCAAGACCCGGCTTCGTTTCCTCATCATAGAGTGTCTCATATGAAGGGTTGTAGACGATCTCTGTGGCACCTGTGATGCCATACTTGGTAAGATCAATGTTTGCCATTTGCATTACCTCTCTTTTCTATAATAATAAATCAATAAAGTTCCATTGAGTATTATACATTATTTTCGTGATTTGTCACGGCTTTTTTGCAAAAAATAAGTCCTGCCGTCATCATTACGGCAGGACCGATCTCTCATATACGCATCATACTATGCTCTTTTTCTTGTATACCACACAGAACAGGCCAATGCACGCAACAAGGAATGCTATCACATATCGGACATTTATGCTGGCATCTCCCGTATCAGGCGAATCATCAAGTTTATAGTTTCGCACCGTCTGGCCGTTACGAAGGATCGAGCGGCCCGTATCACCGTCAGTTGCATATATTCCGAAGTGACTTAAGTGATTAGTCGTAAAAGTGATAGCCTTTGACTCATCATTCACCGTAGCGGGTACCTCTTCTAACTGCCCGTCATCATCCACACATACAACGTGATATGTATTCCCTTCTACGCCAATCGGAATAGGCATGGTGATCGCAAGCTCCGATTTGCCGAAACGCCTTATGGGGACGGATTCAGTCACATCTTTAAGCGTTATATCATATCCTGCGATCTCAGGAGTATAATCTGATCCGAACAGGTCGGCATACAGCGCCTTAACTTCAGATGCGACGCCCGAATCGGGCACTATGTCAAGAGTTCCGACATTCTCAGTCTCACTGAATTTTGCCATATAACCGTCTATAGGAACTCCGTTATATACGGTGCGCACCTGTGCATTGCCATCCGCAGGATATCCCGGCGAATCAGCAGGCTCGATCGATGCAAAATCCTTGATGTTATATGTGGTGCCCTGGATAGTCACAGCCTCAGGCAGAGTTGAGAGCACATCCTCGCTGAATATACGGTTTTCGCGCACGATCATATTGCCGGTCTCCGTGCCGGATCCGTCAAGTTCCTTGCTTAAGATCAGTCCCGAGAATCCGAGTCCGTTATCATCAAGTACCGTTCCGTCAAAACTCTCAATACTGTTGGGCACTACCGCATAAAGCACGCCGTGGAGCGCATCCTGTCTGTATATGTCATTCTCAAGCCTCTCGCTCGTGCTGCCGCTTGTAAGCGAAGGAAGCGTACTTCCGTTGAATACGACGACCTTGGTATTATCAGACTTGCCCGTATCGGAAAAATCAACGCTCTTAAGTCCCATCTCGGTCATACTGCCCGGAATCGTCAGGGCGGACAACGGACAGTTCATATATGCTCTGTCACCGAGTTTGACGACATTGTCGCCACCGGTGACACTCGAAAGTGAGCTGCAGCCTCTGAAGGCGTCCTCTCCTACTTCCGTGAGTGTGGACGGAAGATTAACCGCAGATATCTTCTTATTATCCATGAATACGCCGGGTGCTATCTTCTTGACCCCTTCGGGGATATTTATAACCGAATCCGAGCCGCCATATGCAAGGAGCACTCCGTCACCCACAACAAGGAAATCTCCGCCGGAGACATTGCTCTTAAAATTGTTGATATAAGGCGTATTATCAAATGCATAGCCGTCAATATCCGTGACAGTGGAAGGAATGTTCACACTGTTAAGATCATCACAATGATAGAAAGCACCATATCCTATATGTGTAACCCCTTCGGGTATGTCAACAGATGTAAGGCCGCTCCTGGCAAAGGCAAAATCGCCTATATCGGTAATATAATCAGGTATCTCGTAATCCGACAGATTGCGATTGGCATAATATGCCTGCATAGCTATCTTATTGCCGACCTCGGTAAACTTCGGAAGATAACCGCCCTTTCCGGGATCATAGATGACCGGATTATTATCCGTAACGGTAGTATCACCCTCATTATCGGATACATCTGACGTTCCTGTCATATAGTTGGTATTGGTGATAACGCCCTGATGAACAGTCACATTGGGATCAAGGAAAAGCACGGCTCTTCCACCCACGACCACAGTCTTGGCCACGACATCGGATCCGTCTATAAGCGACAGCGGATCGACCGTCGGCATATAATCTACATTGCTCGGATCCCTGCTCGCATCTCTTAAGCCGGTCCCGGCACTTGCGACAGTAAGCGGTGACTCCTGATAATTCAGTCCGTCTCCCGCAGGAGCACTCTGCCCGCCGTTGCCGCCGTTATCCGTTCCGCTTGGACCTGTGCCGTTATTGCCCGTTCCGTTATTACCGTTATCAGTCGTGCCGGGCTGAGAATTATCACCCGCTGTACCTGTCTGTCCTTCGCTTCCGCCTCTGCTGTTAGCTCCTGTTGAACCGTTCTGATCGCCTGCTCCTTCAGCTCCCGTATTTGCTACGCCGGGCGTTGCGCCTGCCCCGTTTTCCGCCCCGGTGTTCGTCACGGGACTCTCGGGAAGGTTCGGAACGACAACAGGCTTAGTGTCCCCGTTTTCCGTATTGGCGATATCAGAATTATCGAAATTACGGAAAAATTCATACGCGGCCGTGCCGGGATCAGCGATTATATTAAGTCTCGAGCAGCCGTCAAATGCCGTCGGATCGATAAATGTGACAGACGGTGGTATGACAACATCCACCAAGCCTATGCAGTTCTCGAAAGCCTTGGCCTCAATGAACTGAACGCTGTAAGGGATGTTGACAGCCTTGAGATTACGGCAGTTGGAGAAAGCATATGCCGGGATCGACGTAAGATAAGAAGACAGTGAGACGCTGTCTAATTTCTCATTGCCCCAGAATGAATACTTGCTCATATGTTTGACGGAATTGGGCATGCGGTAATATGTCGAATCATAACCGCCAAGATATGCATATAACATCTCGCCCTTCTCATCATAGAGTCCGCCGCCGAGCATCGTCAGCGAATCATTGTTGCGTCCGATGCTTACATTGGACAGATTATTGCAGCCTGCGAAAACGCCGTAACCAAGTTCCTTGACTCCGCCGCCGATATATACGCTCGTAAGCTTGTTATCACCTGCAAAAGCGGCCGTATCTATCTTCTCAAGCGCCTCGTGGGTCGTTACCGAATACAGATACGGACAGTTGGCGAATGCACCGTGCTCGATCGACTTGGTATTAAGTCCCGTGTCGACCTGTGCAATGGTCTGGTTGCCGGCAAAGGCTTCTTCGCCTATACGCGTGACATTATTGGGCACTGACACCTTGAATGCATTGCCCTCGTACTTATCAAGCGAATCATGATCAAATTGAAATTCATCCACAGCAGCGGCTCTTAAGCCTCCTGCCGGAATGGTGGCTATGAGCACTGCCGCTATGAGGAGCGCTATGCCCACACCCTTGATTACATACTTAGTCTTCATCAGATCTTAAGTCCTTATCATAATATTCCCTGTATGCTCTTACGACCATACAGGGAATTACTTATTATATGATCTTACTCATCACGCCTTGGCAGGGATCACTACCTTGTCTCTCTTAAGGAAGAGGAAAAGGCTTGTCGCTGCCAGTGCGATCGTCACAAACCACTTAGGATGGATCGGATCACCGGTCTTAGGAGATGAATCCATAAGTCCAACCTGAAGATTGTTAGTATCTACATATATCGTGTAAGGTGAGAAGTGAGTCGCCGTAAAGCTAACACAAGGTATACCGTCCACAGTCGTGAACTTGCATGCAAGATCTTCAAGCTGCGTACCGTTGACTACCGCTCCTACCTTATTATTGCCGGCATACTGACGAAGCGCGTCAGGAATAGGCATTGTCACATTGACCTTAAGGCCCGTGGTATCCGTGATCTTATTGGTGCCTGTTGCATCATAGAGGCTTATATCCATAGCAAAGTACTTGATAGGCGTCATATCGCCGTACTTATTGGCCAGCGCCGTAGCTACCGCATTGGCTGCATCGGCAGACTCCGTGATCTTGACCACGAATGAATCCGTAGAACCGCTGACTGAAGCATAAGCCTTATCAACATCAGAGATTCCGGGCTTGGTGATATCTACCCTTGTGCTCGAACCTGTACCGGGCACGGGAGTCGCATCCGCACCTGTTCGGTTATGTGTACCCGTAGATGTCTTGGTGCCTGTGCTGCTTCCCGAGCCTGAAGAACCACTGCCGCTTCCGCTCTTCTCATCCTTATATGTAGCCGTGATGATCGTCTCACCTGCGGCTGTAGTAACCGTTGTAGCCTTGCTGGTTGAACTGTATACGCTTGCTGCAGCACCTGTCACTACCCACTTGTCAAATACCTTGCCTGCAGGAGCATCGATAGCTTCGATTATGACCTTGGTGCCCTCGGGGTAAGATCCGGATCCGCTTCCGTATACAACAGTCAGCGGATACTTCTTTGAAGAACCGCCGCTGCTCTTGGTGACTACAGGAGTCGTACTACCGGGCGTTGTGGAACCGGGTGTCGTTGAGCCGGGCGTTGTGGAACCGGGAGTAGGTGTGACATCACCCGACGGGGTAGGTGTAACATCCTTCTTAGGCTGATATATTCCGAGGAAGATCGTGTTATTCTTGGTGATCGCAACTCTTCTTAAGTTAGTGATCTCATTGCCTTCTTCATCAGCCCAGTATGCAAATTCATAACCAGCGTGCTTATCACCGAAAGTATCTTCATGTACTTTCTGATCATCCGTATCAGGACCTAACGGGAATCCGCCTTCTTGAACTCTTTCTCTGAACAGTTCCTTACCGTCGAGGTTACATCTGAATATGACGGTGAACCACTCATCCGTGTATCTGATGATAGCGGGAAGCTTATTCTCACCGTATGCCTTGGACAATCTCTCTACGATGGAACCCTTAGTCGTGTAAATGTAAGGATTCTCACCGTTCTCAAAATCCCCGAACGCATCCCTGTCAGGAGTCAGATCCGGATTCTTGATATCAAGGGAAATGCTCGGATCCTCACCGAATGCATTGGCTCTGATGTTATCCATATTCTCGGGAACAGTCACGTTCTTGAGCTTGTCACAATCATAGAAACAGTACTCGGGGATCTCCGTATCCTGAATTCCTGTCAGATCAGCGAAATAAATCTCATCACAATTGGCGAATGCTCCCTCCGCGATATCAGATACATTCGAAAGTTCAGGGTGGTTCTCGGTACTTATATCATTGGCACCGACAACATTACCCTGTCCCGGGAAGCACTCTACGATCTTCTTTTTGCCGCTGTCAAGATTCTCATAGAGGATACCGTTGATAGCCTCATATTTATCACTGCCGCAGGCAAGCGAGTTAAGCTTCGTACAATCAGCAATGGGGAGTTCACCCACATCATTCATGGCATTACCAAGCGAAAGGATCTCAAGATTCTCGCAGTTATAGAACGCAAGATCGGGAAGATACTCAACCGAATCCATGATAATCGATTCAACCACATCATTACCTGACGGGTTATTCTCGGTTCCCTCATACGAAACATTTTTTGTTGTTCCGGGATCAACATCTTCGCCAAGTTTATCCAAGAAATATGAGTCGGGTTCAGTGATCTCATAATCTTTCTTGGTCGTTCCATAGTATCCGTTAAACAAACCAAAGTCTTTATACGTACCATAATAATCAAGACCTGCCGGATTACCATCAGCATCCTTAGCCGTACTCGGATTCAGATATACTTCCTCATTTTTATCATTTGAATATCCAGTC
>CAMNDJ010000083.1 GCA_946535225.1 uncultured Lachnospiraceae bacterium | reverse complement strand
TCTATATCCATGATAAGCTCGATCAGACGCTCCATGCCATCCTTCGGAAGAGCATCATAGGTAAGCATCAGCATTCCGGTATCATCGGAACCCGTCCTGTCAACCTCAGTACCATCGAGTCTCTCGCTGACTACGAATTCGCAGGTGTCTGAATCGCTCCTTATAAGAGCACTCTGACCGGCGGTAAGAAGTTTCTCCTCACCGGTATAAGACCCGTTCGATGCCTTAAGACGAACCAGCACTTCGCCGTTATCGACTTCCACAAGCGTATATATCACGCCGTAGCTTGTCTCAAATACGGTCACTCTGAACCTGGTGCCACGCACCGACATCGTCGAGTTCGGCGTATCCACTTCGTATGAATCATTGGGACCGAGCTTGCTCTGAAGATCATTAAGTTCTGATCCCTGATCTAAGTTGATCTTGATCTTACTGTCTTCCTTAGCACCCGATGCCTCTAATGTGAAATGTGTATTGGCATCCGCATAGACATATTTGTCATTGTCCATGCACATCGTAAGCGATGCCTTGTCCATAACGGTCACGTCATCACCGCTGTAGAGATGCTCGCCTACATATGCCTCTCCGTTATTCTTCTCTCCTGTCACGTTGACGCTGCCCGCCACTTCCTGCACAGCGATAGAACGATATCCGTCACCTTGCAAAAGTACGGCGGCTGCGATACCGATGGCTACAACTGCCACCCCGCCTATTGTGATCACTTTTCCTTTAGTAGTCTTAAGAAAATCTCCTGCGCTCATAGGTCAATCTTTCCTTTCTCCCTACCGAGTCTTCCTGTATATGATAATGCTACTTTATAACATATTATATGTCTTTTACTACCGCCGAAAGTATGTGTTTAATCGGTAGTCTGCTCTGCCTGCCCAAGGCACTCTGCCATATATTCTACCAGTTTTCCGTCAATATTACCACACCTGGCCATATCTCTCATAATATCAAGCGCCTTATCCTTAGGGATGGGCTTCTTATACGGCCTGTCAGTCGCAAGCAGTGCATCACAGATATCCGCTACGGCCAGTATTCGTGCATCCGTAGAGAGATCTTCTGCCGTAATATGATTGGGATAACCCTTACCGTTTAAGCACTCATGATGTTGCGCAGCAAGGATCGGTGTGTTGGCAAAATACTTGCCGAAGTGTACTTTATCCAAGATCTTAGCCGTGACTACGACATGATCTTCCATGATCTTACGCTCATCTGCCGTAAGCGTACCCTTTCTTACACTTAAGCACTCTTTCTCCTCTTCCGTGAAAAAAGGAACCTTCTCACCGTTATGGTCATATTCATATTCAAATATGGCCTGCAGCGAACTATAGGTATCATCATCTACGAACCCGGCCGTATTGACCTTGCCTATCATATCCAAAGACTCCGTCAGTTTGGAATTAACGCTTTCAAAGTCCTCATGACTTATCCTGCCCTCGAGTTCATCCACTTTGGCATAGAGACGTATATCATGTATCCTGTCTTTTAATTCAGCCTCTTTTTCCCCTAAACGGGTAGCCTTGTTCATCACCTCAAGCGGAGTGACAAGCTTACCTATGTCATGAAGCAGTGCACCCATGACAAGCTGCTCTTTCCTGTTCTTATCAAAGTACTCTTCTTCCTTACCCTCTTCATGAAGCTTATTGATATGGTCGGCCAACATACCGCTGTATTTTGCTACCTTCCTCGTATGTGTCGCATTGTACGGCGTTCTTTCGTCGATCGCGGTCGCCATCGCCTCAGCGAATGACCACATCTGATCCTTGAGTTCTTCCTGGTATCTCATATTGGATACTGCTATGGCTGCCTGTGATGCGAGCGCATATATAATCTGCTCTAAGGATTGATCGAAGGCAATGATATTGCCGTCCTTATCCTTGGCATTGATAAGCTGAAGTACACCTACCACCTTATCATCACTGTCTATTAACGGTATAGCCATCATCGAACCCGTATGATAACCCGTCATGCTGTCGTACTTCTTAGGTCCCGAGAAATCAAAGCTCTCAGAAGCATATACATCCGGAATGTTCAGTATCTGCCTGTTGATGGCACAGTATGCACATATATTTTCAGGTTTAAGATCTACCGGAGGCAGGTCGATCACACTTCCGTCCGACCCTTTGTCAACGTTCATTGACAAGGTCTTCATAATCTTGAAATGCAGCTTCTCATCCTCATAGAGATAGAGGGTGCCTGCATCACAGTTCGCCACATCCATGCTCTTGGTGATGATCAGATTAAAAAGCTTGTTATGATCCTTCTCCGCCGACAGAGCTATACTTATATCTAACAGTGCCTGCAATTCTTCATTGTAATCCATTGATACTCTCCCTTGTTCCTGCTGACGCTCCTTTATAAAGATGCCATATACTCAAGCGACCGTCTCGCTTTATCTATACCGTTGACCTCTAACAGGATCCTGCCTTCCGTATCGTATTTTTCGGTCAGATCCTTAAATTTCACATAATCTATGTTCCCGTCTCCTGCTGCCAGATGCAGATCGGATATCAGGTCATTGTCGTTAAGATGCATGTGTCTGATGTAAGGAGCAAGAGATGTAAACCATATCTCCTCTGATGTGGTGGTCAGCGCGGCATGGGCATAATCCAGACACAGGCCAACATTGTCGATCCCGCCCATCTTGTCCATAAAAGCCTTGAATATATCCGGATAGCTCTCAAAGGTATTCTCTACATAGATATTGATCCCCTTATACTCCCCTGCCAGTTCTCTTAAGTATCCGCACATTCCGGATATCCACCCGCCTATATATCCTTCGGTGTTAAGTCCTGCCAGCAATCCCGTATGGAATACGACTCCCCTGCATCCCAGTCTCTTTGCAATATCCATCGACTGTCTGACAAGCACTCTGCTGTGCTCTCTTATGACTGAATCACGGCTTAAGATCGCTATATCATAGAAGACACCGTGAAGAGTATCCTCACTTCTGTCTCTGTCAAGCCCAAGGTACGCCTCTATCCTTCGCTCGGTCTCTTCTTCATCCTCATATACGGAGGGCTCGAAGAAATCATTGTATTCAAAAGCTGCCCCGAATTCTGACTCAAGTGTCATAAATTCTTCAATGTTATTCAGATCCGGTATGATCGACCATTTAGCCTTCATTTGTTCCTCCTGTGTCATCCATTCCGGCTGCGGCTGCAGGTGTCTCATTGACCGTTTCTGCCGCACCGGTACTCTCTATACTGTCTACACTGTATACCATGATCTTGTTGCTCTTACCCTTAAGCGGTATCTCGCCTATGGGTGTAGCCTCTATCCTGTCCTTTATCTTCTCATATACATCTTCACTGATGAGTATCTGTTCAGTCTTGGCATTGGCCTCAAGTCTTGCAGCTGTATTGACCGTATCACCGATCGCTGTATAGTCCATTCTGAAATCACAGCCAATATTGCCTACAACCGCCACTCCGCAATTGACTCCGACGCCGAATCCGACAGTCTTGCCATATTCTCTGTACAGTCTCTCGCCAAGCTCCTTAGACCCCGCCTTCATATCCCATGCGGCTGCCACTGCTTCATATATATAATCTTCCTGATCAAAAGGCGCATTGAACACAGCCATCGTCGCATCACCCACGAATTTGTCCAGTGTTCCCTTATGATCCAGTATCGACTTTGTTGTAAGCGCCAGATATTCATTAAGTATGGCCACGACAGTCTCCGGCTGCAGTCCTTCAGACAAAGGCGTGAATCCTCTGATATCCACAAACAGCACAGCCACATCTCTCTTCTCACCGCCAAGATGAAGTTCGAAATCACCGGATTTAGACAGATTGTCGACAACCTCAGGCGCCACATACTTCTTGAACACATCAAGTGTATGCTTACGCTTTATGCGCTCTAACACATATTTCTCTATTATGAAATAGATGTCCGCTATGATGAGTGCCAACAGCACATAGACAGCCGGTATGAACATCCTCTTTCCGAAGATGCCGCCTGCCAACATCCGCCCGAGTAACATGTACAATCCCGCCAACACCCCGGATACTATCAGTATCACGGACAGTTTGCGTTTTCTTGCAAAGATCAGAAAGCCTGCTACGATGGCCATCGTAAGGATCACAAGTACGGGGCGAACCATCGGAAGCATGGTCTTATGCTGCATCAGCGCCTGAACTATATTGGCATGTATCTCTACTCCGTACATGCTTCTGCCACGGTCTATGGCCGCTCTGTATGCATCCTGTGATCCGGGGGCATAAGCGCCCACCATAACGATCTTACCTCTGAATGCCTCATGCGGAACCTCTCCCGCAAGTACCGCCCTTAACGAAACATGCTGGAATTCTCCGGTCTTACCCGAGAAGAGGAATCTGTACTGACCTCTTAAGTTCTGTGCGGGTCTTACGGCCTCCATCCCCTTATGCAGGCTATAGACCTTGTATGTTTCATAAGCAAAACTCTCATGTCTTCCGTCTGGGAAAAGCCCAAGATCAGAATATCTCTCTGAGATATCGGAAGGCACATCCACTGCGGTCATTGCGTTTCTTACACATCCGTCCTCAGCGATACAGGCATTTGTAAAACCCAGGGATGCCTTAGTCGCAAGATCCGCATAGGGGATCTCGATATCCGCGATATGCTCGGTATTATATATCATTCGACCGTCTGCATCGGTCTCAAGCGCTCCCCTGTATACTACATTTGTCCCGAGTACCACAGAATCGGCAGGATCTGATCCTGTCGTCGCTTCTACCGTATCCAGAGCGCCTGCAAGCGCATCATCTGCCGGCTGCCCCGATTCACTGATATACATGATATCCATGGCTGTGACCGCCGGGGCATTCTCAACATCTGAATAGAGGTACTCTATCAGATCGGCCGATCTTTCCCTGGACCATAATTCAAATTTACCGTATTCTGCCAGAGTCTCCTCATCGATCCCAATGATGATGATATCCTGAGATGTCCCTGACAACTTCGTATAGAGCTTGTCTGTCACGTAGGAATCCAATGCATAGAATGGATTAAAAACAGCCATAACTGCAGTGATCACAGCTGCAGCTACGGCTGATATTACATATATATAATCCTTATATTTCTTACTCATATGTCTCCCCTGATCCCCCGATCATTATACGAGTTGATAAATTGATACGATCCTATTCTATACTCTCACCCATAAGCTTAAGGGCTTCTTTAAACACCTTGCCGATCGAATCATGGATGACCAGATCCGCTCTTCTGTCGGCATTGGTCTCACTCTTATTGATGAGTATAAGATGTTTGCCCCTGAAATACTGAATGAGTCCCGCTGCGGGATATACTACAAGCGAAGTTCCGCCGATGATCAGTGTGTCCGCATTCTCTATGGCTTCGACTGAACGATTGATGATGTTCTGATCAAGTCCTTCTTCATAGAGTACTACATCGGGTTTTACCCTTCCCCCGCATTTGGGACATGTGGGTACACCCTCAGACTCCAATATGAACTTCTCATCATAGAAGGCATGACACTTCTCGCAGTAATTGCGAAGCACCGAGCCGTGCAGTTCATATACTGTCTTAGAACCAGCTGCCTGATGCAGACCGTCTATATTCTGGGTAACGACGGCCTTAAGCTTACCCATCTCTTCGAGTCTTGCCAGTGCTTTATGCGCCGCATTGGGCTTAGCCTCAGGATAGATCAGCTTGTCCTTGTAGAATGCAAAGAAATCATCCGGATATCTCACATAAAAGGTATGTGACACAAGCTGTTCCGGTGTAAAATTGATCTTAAGCTTCTCATTCCAGAGACCGTTTGAGCTTCTGAAATCCGGAATGTTCGATTCGGTACTCACACCCGCTCCGCCGAAAAATACGATATTATCGCTCTCTTTAAGAATGTTAGCCAATTCCTGTATCTGTTCAGACATACATACCTCCTTCCGGTCAGCAGTTCTTATACTTGGGAACCCACAGATTCCAGCCGTTCTTGCGACGATTCTCTTCAAGCTCGTCGAGTTTTTCTTCGATACGGCTCTTGACCATCTCACTTATCTCTTTAGTGGACATATCCGCATAATCCTCATAATATATGGGATCCATGAAGCACACCTGTGTCGTCACTTTTCTGTATGAATTATAGTCAAAGGGAAGGTGCGAATCATATATGGCGACCGGAACTATCGGAACTTCAGCCTTCTTGGCTACCTTGAATGCTCCGGGCAAAAATTCCTGAAGTTTGTTGCCGTTATGCATGTAACCGCCTTCAGGGAAATAAATGAATCTGCGTCCGTTCTTCACATCCTCGGTCATATCCGATAAGACTCTTACCTGCTGCCTGAAATCCGTCCTGTCCAGTCTCACGCCTTTGACAAGGCTTACGACCTGATCGGCCAACGGCATCTTGGATCTTCCCGCATCCATCACCACGGAACACGGACCGTTATGAGCATCCATTATCCCAAGTGCATCGTATTTGCCCTGATGATTGGCATACATTATATATCCGCCTTCGTTGGGAAGTTTATCTTCTCCGTATGATACGGTCCTTATCCTGCCCCGTCTCTTAACATCATGAATGATGTTCAATGCGAGCGAATATCTCTTGTCCATATCATATCTGTCTTCATGTCGCACATAGTACTCAGCTTTGAGGATATAGTATATGATGAGAAAAATAGAAAAGATAACCAGACAATAAAACCTCAGCATTTCAAAAACTCTCCTTACACAATTGGTAATATTCGGATGGTTCTCTGAATGACCTACACTGCCGGCGGGTTCTTCGCAAAAGCGCACACTGCCGGTGGGATGAACCATCCACCGGATGGTTCTTCGAATAATCCACACTTCCGGTGGGATGAACCATCCACCGGATGGTTCTTCGAATAATCCACACTGCCGGCGGGATGAACCATCCACCGGATGGTTCATTATACCATATTTATACCTGGTATGGCCAATCTCGTCGCATTTTATTGTATTCCCGCAGATAATTTAGTATATTT
>CAMNDJ010000082.1 GCA_946535225.1 uncultured Lachnospiraceae bacterium | reverse complement strand
ACTACAACCAACAACACCGGAGAATAAGGCAACGATCTAATACATGATACAAAGGACGGAATTCGCTCATTACGGACTCCGTCCTTTTAGAAGAAGGATAAGCTAAAAGGGGAGAAGACTTGGAGGAGAGATACTCTAAGCAGAAAAGGAAAAAGAATATCGGAAGGACCGTGCTTAAATGGATCCTGTCACTGACTCTTATTGTTGTGCTCGCAGTGGCTGTTCTGGGGGTCATTTACGTGACCGATCCGAGACGAAAGCTTACAGGGTCATGGGAGACAGGAAGTGATGTTACGGCGGAAGTATCCGAGCATGCTTCGACCTATATCAAGGCGGCAGCCATGGGCGGACAGATCGATCTGTCTCAGTACATGAATGATATCAGTGTATCCAGGATCTTAACTTTTGCTCCTGACGGCACTTACAGTATCTCTGTGGACAGGGATTCATATGAGAGGGCTACAGACATCGCATACGGACAGATGGCAGATGCGCTCAAGGCCCTGGTGATCTTAAGGTTTGAAGCGGCAGGAAGATCGGCAGATACAGAAGTTATCGAGAAACTCATGCAGGATAAGGTCGGTATGTCCTTAAAGGATTATCTTAAGGATTTCGGACCGGATATCATGCCCGGATTCTCTGATATGGAAGCCAAGTACAACCTAAGCGGGATATACTCGGCAGACAGACAGAGCATATTGTTTGACAACGAGCGGACTGCAGAATACATAGTTAGTTCCGGACTTCTTGCGATAGATGCGGGGAATACCGTTCAAACGGACGAAACCGGTACGGCAATGAACGGTAGTGTGATGTATACAAGAGCGGGTAAGTCGCCCGGTTCAAATGAGGACAAAAACGCGACCGGATCAAGCGGTGATGCGGATGCGACGGTTGACAACAATATGACAGATGTGTCATGTTGCGAAACTGAGTTTCCGGACTTGGCAGAAATGCCATGTTCTGAGATCGTGACTTGGGACCTTATGGATCCTGTCAGACTGTTGCTTGATGATATGAAAGCCATGAGCAAAGTGTCCGCAGCCACATCCAAAAACAGAATGCTTGAGAATATAAGCGTGATCATACCCGGTAAGGATACAAGGAAGATCAAGAGCATTCATTATGAATATGCGAATAACAGGTTCGTATCGGTAAGGGACTTAGCCCTTGCGCTTAAGGGTACAGATGCAGAGTATGACGTGAAGATATCGGGAACTGAGATATCTATAGTCAGAGGACAGGCATACGGGGCTGTCGAAGGAGAGGGTGAACTCTTTGAAGTAGAGGAGACGGATTGGAACGCACCTGTTAAGGAACAGGCGGAAGAAGAATCCGATGAGAGATCCGAGGCGGGATCCGAAACGGGTGAGACTGAAGAATCTTTGGCATCAGGGAATCAGCAAAACAAAGGGGAAGATCCGGATACGGAAGATGACGGGAACGATGTATATGAGTATGTGACCGAATCACTCAAGATGAACAAACTCACCGTTGACGGAAGGGAAGTTGTCTATGCATCTTTGCTGGGCAAAAACTTTGCCGGTAATCCCGATGCATATATGAGCATAACGGATCTTGCCATGATACTGGATGTCTATATGTCCGTGGAAGAGGACGGCCTGCATATCGATCCGCAGAGAGACTTTGAGGCAGATATTGAGGCACTTAGGGACGCCGGATTCTATGTCGAAGTCAGGAGCGCTCTTGTAGGCGATGCCACAACAGGCGAGGTATATGCATCATATTGCGATGACGTACCCGTTTCGATCGCCAGCACAACAAAGATAATGAACCTCCTGTGTGTCATGGATGCGATAACGAGCGGTGAGATAAGCCGTACGGATAAGGTACGTACATCTCTTAAGGCCTCACTTTTATCCGGGACAAGTGACGGTATCATTCCGATGAAGGAAGGAGATGTATTCACGGTCGAGGATCTCATATACGGGATGATGCTGCCGTCCAGCAATGAATGCGCGCTCATGCTGGCTGAGCATATAGCCGGAAGTGAGACGGAATATGTGGGACGCATGAACAAAAAGGCCGTTGAGATAGGTCTGTCAGATGAGACGCTGTTCTATAACTGTCACGGGCTGCCGATATACTCCGATAATATAGTGACGACAAAGCTCCAGAACAGGATGACGGCATCCGACATGTTTACGCTCGTGTCATATCTGCTTTCCGTTTATCCGCAGGTGACGGACATCACTTCAACAAAGGAATATGTTTTATCGTCGAACGATATGACAATAAAGAACTTAAACCCCATGTTATATGATCTGCCGGAGTGCATCGGGATCAAAACAGGGACGACCAATATGGCCGGAGCGAGCCTTGTCGCGGCCGTAAGGGCACAGGACGCAGCCGGAAATGAGCATATAATAGTATCGATCGAGTACGGTGCGGAGAATGCCGTTGCACGAAACACTGTCTCTGAATTGATGTTGCGTTACGGTATGAGCGTTCTGTCGGGAAAAAATGCGGGCGACTCAAACTTCGGCGGAAGCGGGAAACTTCCGTCCGGGGCGGACATTCCCATGACGGCAGAAGGGCTTATCAGGTTGCTGTTAACAGCCTAGAAGACGGATCTGTGCATAACAGTCTTTGTGTTATAAGGAGGATGAGGCATGGAAATAGAGAAGAAATATACGCTGCGTTCAATGCCCGATCTGACAGAGTATGATCACCACAGTATAGAGCAGGCATATATCAATCGTAAACCTACACTGAGGATCAGAAAACAGGATGACGAGTATTATTTTACATATAAAGGTGAGGGGCTGATGGCCAGAGAGGAATACAATCTCCCTCTCAACGAGGACAGCTATTATCATCTCAGAGAAAAAGCTGACGGCAGGATAATCACCAAGACCAGATATCTGATACCGTATAACGGATATACCATAGAACTGGACGTATTTGAGGGGGATCTAAAACCGCTTGTCATAGCGGAAGTTGAATTTCCTTCTATAGAAGAGGCGGAAAGCTTCGTGCCGCCTGCGTGGTTTTATGAAGATGTGACGTCAGATCCGAAATACCAGAATTCAAATCTGAGCAGATGAAATGTATGATGTAACGGTACGTCATACGGATATACAGGAGAAAACGGAATGTTAAAGATATTCCTTGCGGAAGATGAATATGTGGTGCGCGAAGGCATCAAGAACAATGTGGACTGGGAGGGTAACGGATATGAATTCGTGGGTGAAGCCTCAGACGGTGAACTTGCGCTGCCCATGATCCAGAAACTGAAACCCGACATTGTCATAACAGATATAAAGATGCCGTTCATGGATGGATTGGAGCTCAGCAGGCTGATCAAAAAAGAGTTCCCGTGGATGGAGGTCATCATTCTGTCCGGTTATGCGGAATTTGATTATGCCAAGGAAGCCATATCCATCGGAGTCGCACATTATCTGACCAAGCCTATAAGCGGCGATGAACTCATCGCAGAACTTGACAAACTGTCCGACAAGATAGAGGAGAAGAAGAGAGAACGGGAACTCAAAGAGCAGTATGTCAGAGAGATGGCTGAGAATGCGGAGCGGGAATCCGCTGAACTCTTTAAGCATATGGCGGTCGGTGATAAGAGTGCGGGCGAATTGATGGAGATGGCTGACAGACTCGGGGTGGACATCAAGGCCGGAGCTTACAATGTACTCTTGTTTAAGGCTGTTTCCACACATCATGAGGAGAACGAATACTCGGGAAGTGTGGTAGAGATATATGAGAATCTGCAGGATATAGCATCCGATGCGGGGGCACTTGTATTTGACAGAGATATAGAAGGCAAGGCCATAGTGTTCAGGGCCGACAATGAGGAAGAACTCAAAAAGGCTGAGGAAAGCGTACGTGAGCGATTACTGACACTGATGTCAGAATATGAGTATGTCAGATACTATGGCGGGCTGGGACGTCCGGTAGTAAGACTGTCAGAGATACATGATGCATATGAGAAGGCTTCTCATGCTTATGCCCACAGATATATGGCAAGTGAGAGCATGATATTTGAATATGAAGACACTGTCAGATTCACTGACGGTGGTGTCTCAGACAGTTTCAGCATAACAAGCATAGAACCCGGTGAGATGGACAGGAGCAGGATCAGGGAATTCCTTCATAAAGGAACGGGTTCTGAGACCGTGTATTATGTGGATGAATTCTTTGCAAGTCTCGGGGAGAATGCTTTAAGATCAAATATGTTCCGACAGTATATCGCCACCGATGTATATTTTGCCGTGTCAGCCTTCATGGAAGAGCAGGGATTTGACAGAAGTCTGATACGGGCTTTTGATGCCTCTTCGGGAGATATATCGGATATAGAGAGTACCAGATCTTATATCATTGAGATACTAAATAAGGCTATAGATACAAGAGACAGTCAGGCAAGCAACAAATATATGGGACTTATCGATGAGATACGCGCCTATATCGATGAGCACTATGCCGATGAAGAACTGTCGCTTAACAGCCTGGCCAGTCACGTCAATTTTTCACCCAATCACTTAAGCATGATCTTCAGTGCGCAGACGGGAGAGACCTTTATCAAGTATCTCACCGATTACAGGATGAACAAGGCCAAGGAACTGCTAAGATGCACTTCCAAGAGGAGTGTTGAGATAAGCCAGGAAGTCGGATATAAGGATCCGCATTATTTTTCTTATCTTTTCAAGAAGACACAGGGAATGACCCCGACACAGTACAGGAGCGGAGGCGCTTCCGAAGAGGATGAACCGGTATGAGCGGAGGTATCAGAGCCTTATACAGAAATACAACACTGGCATCGAGGATAAGATTCTCTTATATCATCATCATCCTGCCTATCATAGCGTTCATGGCACTGGCTCTGTATACCCTTAATATGCAGAACAAGCGTTATGATGAACTGGTCGAGACCGTGGATGTTGCCAGTCAGTTCTCCCTGGATTTCAAGAACGATTTCGATTATGAGACTTACCTTGTTATCGTTGAGAGTAAGACGTTCGAAGAATCCAAGTTAAGGGAGATGCTCGGCGAAGCATCCTCTGTTGTTGATGAGCTCGGCGGATCGGAGAATCTGAGTCAGGACAATCGCGGAAGACTTGAGGATATCCGTAAATACTTAAGAAATCTCGGGACATATACGGACAGGATAGAGAATAATCTGGCTGAGGGCGAGAAATATGAGGAGAATATCGAGATCTGGGAAAATGACGTGCAGATAGTGACATATCTGGTGCGAGAGACCATCCTTCAGTTCATCTATTACGAACTCCAGGACATCAGACAGGCAAGGGAGCAGATGAATGTCTTCTATACAAGACTGTTTTCTTACGGGGCATTGGCTGCCGCGATCGTGACTGTACTTGTCATCTTCATATCCTATATCATCTCACAGTCGATCACCAAGCCGGTACGTGAACTCAGTTCAGTAACGGAACAGGTTGCGAGGGGGGATCTCTCGGTCAGGGCAAATCTAAATACGGGAGCCGAGATCGGAGTACTGAGCAGTTCGCTTAATGAGATGATAGACAGGACCTGTGAGCTTTTAACACAGGTACGAACGGAGCAGGAGAGCCTGCGTAAGGCAGAACTTGAACTTCTTCAGTCACAGATCAATCCGCACTTTTTGTATAATACCCTGGATACGATAGTGTGGCTGGCTGAGGCAGGAGACAGCAGTAAGGTTGTTGATATGGTCGGCAGCCTTTCGGATTTCTTCCGCACGTCGCTCGGACAGGGAAGAGATGTGGTGACCATAGAGGATGAGCTTAAGCATGTGAACAGTTACCTTAAGATCCAGCAGGTCAGATACCAGGACATATTGGAGTACAGTGTGGATGTCCCTAAGGAATTGTATTCATCATCCATACCGAAGATAACTCTCCAGCCGTTAGTTGAGAATGCGCTCTATCACGGGATAAAGAATAAGCGGGGTAAGGGAAGGATAACCGTCACAGGAATGGCTGAAAGCGGCTGCATTTATCTCTATGTGGAAGATAACGGTATCGGAATACCGCCTCAGAGACTTAAGGAACTCACTGACAAACTGGGGCAGAAGGAAAGAGATGATGATGTCGCTTCCAAGGTAGAACCTTTAGAATCGTCGGACAAGGATGCGATGTTCGGTCTTTCCAATGTTGACGAACGTATAAGACTCAAATTCGGAAGCAGATACGGGATACATATAGATTCCGTGTACGGAGAAGGAACAAAAGTGACGCTTTTGCTGCCTATGTGACGTTCTTACGGGCACTGTCGGGGCGCGGATAAAAAAATCAAACTCAATCGTAGAATAATCCACTGTTAGTTGCTTTGGAATAAAAAAACACAACATTTGGTGATTTTTATTCATTTATTATATACATGACAGGTTATATGATGGTTTCATCAAAGGAATAGGCCTTTGATGAAATTATTTTCATATAGGAGAGAGAATTATGAAGAAGAAAGTTTTGGCAATGGTTCTTGCAACCGCAATGGTTCTTGGACTTACAGCATGTGGCGCAGCAGCAGATACTTCAGCTCCTGCAGCACCTGCAGCAGACACAGCAGCAGCACCTGCAGACGACACAGCAGCAGCTCCTGCAGATGACACAGCAGCAGCTCCCGCAGCAGATGCAAGCGGTGACATGATCAAGGTTGGTATCATCAACAACGATCCTAACGAGTCAGGTTATCGTACAGCTAACGACAAGGATCTCAAGGCTACATTCTCAGCAGAGAACGGTTATGATGCATCATTCGCATACAGCCTTAAGAACGATGAGCAGATAGCAGCAGCTCAGAAGTTCATCCAGGACGGTGTTGACTACCTCCTCCTTTCAGCAGCTGATACATCAGGTTGGGATTCAGTTCTTAAGGATGCACAGGATGCAGGTATCCAGGTTATCCTTTTCGACCGTACTATCGATGCAGATCCCAGTCTCTACGCAGCTTCAATCGTATCTGACATGGACAAGGAAGGTCAGACAGCAGTAGATTGGCTCGCAGGCCAGAACCTCGATGAGTACAATATTATCCATATCCAGGGTGTTATGGGTTCAGCAGCTCAGAAGGG
>CAMNDJ010000081.1 GCA_946535225.1 uncultured Lachnospiraceae bacterium | reverse complement strand
CACTGCTCCCGGAGGCTCAATCAGACAAAAAACTACGGAACTATCGGGCAAAATCTCTATTAGTTCCGTAATTACACTGCTCCCGGAGGCTCAATCAGACAAAAAACTACGGAACTATCGGGCAAAATCGCCAATAGTTCCGTAAATACCACATATAAAAGTTTGTCAATCGTACTTCAGACTACGGAAGTCAGCCCCGAAACGGCCATTTCTTCCGTAATTCGTCTCCAATGCAGTAATCTGCTGTACGCAACGCATCCAATGCGCAAAGCATCCTGCAGCATCTAGCGCAGCACACAAACCACACGCGCTACGTCCTGCAATGCAACCTGTGCCCCGATCCACGCAGCAGCAGACTATTTAAGGAATGTCCCGAACAATCCGCGTCCTAAGGCTGCACCTAAGTTACCGCCCAGGGTCTTACCGAACTTACCTCCGACAGATCCGCCGACAGTCTTGCCGACTTCACGGCCCACGGTTCCTACAACGGAATTGCCGACACTCTTAACAGCACGCTTCTTGGCCGCTTTCTTGGCTGCTTCTTCCTTAGCCGCTGCCTTTGCCTTGGCTTCTATCTCCTTCTGTGCGGCTCTCTCTGCAGCTGCCTGAGCCTTGGCTTCGTCCCGCTCAGCCTGAAGCTTAGCCTTCTCTGCTGCCTTTGCAGCTTCTGCCTCTTCCTTGGCCGCTGCCTTGGCTGCCAGTTCATCGGCCTTGTTCTGCTCTGCTCTCTCTGCGATCTTAACCCCCTGGCGAACTAAGAACTCATAAGCTGAATCCCTGTCTATGGATTCCTGATACTGAATGAAGAGATTACCTGATTTGATCATCGTATCTCTCGTATAATCATCTATCGGCTTCATTGAGCTTAAGGGCAACATCACCTTCGTACGCTCGGCAATCGTGGGTATACCGTTCTCATCGAGCACGGATACGATGGCCTCACCTATCTGCATCTCCTGTAATACATCATATGTCTTAAACTCAGGATTCTCTCTGAAGGATTCTGCCGCTGCTTTTACCCTCTTCTGCTCTGCGGGTGTATAAGCGCGCAGAGCATGCTGTATCTTGTTACCAAGCTGTGCCAATACTCCGTTTGGTATATCCTGAGGCGCCTGTGTGATGAAGAATATGCCTACGCCCTTACTTCTTATCAGCTTGACAACCTGATCTATCTTGTCAAGAAGCGGCTTGCTGGCATTATCAAAGAGCATATGCGCTTCGTCGAAGAAGAATACCATCTTGGGCTTGGGCAGGTCTCCGACTTCCGGAAGTGTCTCATACATCTCAGATAACATCCAGAGTAAGAATGTAGAATACATCGTAGGGTTCTGTATGAGTCTCTGACAGTCGAGTATCTGGATGACTCCCTTACCTGTAGCATTGTCGATGCTGAACCAGTCTCTTATATTAAGCGCAGGCTCGCCGAAGAAGTATTCTCCGCCCTCACCTTCAAGAGTGATGATCGAACGGATTATGGCAGAGAGTGATGCCTTGGCCATATTGCCGTACATGGGCGAGAACTTGTCCGTATAGTCGCTTATATGCGAGATCATGGCCCTGAGATCCTTGGTATCGATAAGGAGCAGCGGATCGCCCTGTGTGAGCTCACCGTCCTCATCTATGTACATGCCGTCATCGGCTATCTTAAATACTATCGTAAGTATATCGGTCTGTGTCTGGTTAAGGCCTAAGATACGTGCAAGGAGCATAGGTCCCATCTCAGATATCGTGGTACGAAGAGGCATTCCCTTTTGCCCGTATACATCCCAGAAATTGGACGGATGTGTGCATGCTCCTTCAGTCTCACCTGCTACGGCGATACCTGAGAGATCACCCTTGACATCGGCTATGAATACCGGTACGCCTGCATCGGAAAAAGACTCGGCCACTGTCTTGACCGTAGTAGTCTTACCTGTTCCCGTCGCCCCGGCGATCATTCCGTGACGGTTGGCCATCTTCGGTATGATGCATATCTCCTTATCTCCTGCATTGCCGAAATAGATCAGTTCATTCTTATACATAGCAATCCTCCATGCCTGCCTCAAAAAGGCTCCTATTATTCTATATTGTCTTCTTTTCTTATGGACTTACGCCTGCGCGTCTTGTCCTCATACATCACAGTATCTGCCGTCTTTATGATCTCTTCTATGTCCACGTTCTCACTGCATATGAAGCCCGCCGAGCCCATTGAACACTCGATAAAGTACGACTTGCCTGAGGTCTTGTTGATCTTCTCAAGCGCTGACTTGACCTTGACTGTATATTTACCAGCCTCAGCCTCTGTACACGGGATCAGGGCAACAAATTCATCTCCGCCCACACGTGCCAGGCATCCGCGCTTACCAAATATCTCCTGAGTCACATTTGCCAGGGTCTTGATCGCATAGTCACCGTCAGAGTGACCGAACTCATCATTGATCTGCTTGAGATGATCCAGATCGCAGAAGAACAGTCTCGCCTCTCTTCCTTCATTTGCCGCGATGAGTTCAAGCGCTTTCTCCATGAATCCGCGTCTGTTATTGACACCCGTCATGGGATCGTTACTTGATACGGAATCCAATATCTTATTACGGTCGCTTAACTGCCTCATGGCCTTCTTGAGTTCATTCTTGGCCGCATCTTCCTTGTAGGTAAGGCTCATGATCGAGAGGCCGTTACTTAACTGCATGCTGACTCCGTGCATGCTGCTTAACTGATCGGGTTCTATCTCTGCTATTAAGAGTCCGTATTGTTCTTCCTCGGAGAATAAGAAGAATGTCATATACAGATGAGCTTCATCCTGAGGGTACAGTCTCGTAAATCCGGATTTCTTATTGACCGTCTCCTCATCACGCCTTCCGTAGACGAATATCTCATCGCCGATGCTCTTGGCCACCAGCCTCATGGAATTGGGGCAGAAAGCATCTTCACCCTTCTTAAGGATGATCGGCTTGTGATTGAGCAGAAGATATGAACTCTTGGCTCCCTGTGCGATGACCTGACCCAAGGCGGTACGAAGGAATGCTTCATTATCCCTGACACGCTCCTTAAGTCTCTGTATGACTAACGCCGCATCCCAGGTCGCTTCTATGAGTTTGTCTCTCTGCTCCATACCCGTATGTATGAACATCGTCTCTATATGCTCATGTGTCCTCTGGATGATCTTGCTGAGCACGATCATCGTGACAGGATCCTTAGTCTCTTTGAGGTAATTATCCATGATCCTGTGGAGATACTTGGAGAATGAGTTCCAGTTGATATCATCCTTGGAAGAGAATTCAAGCTTGGTCCTTAACATATCGCTCATATGGTTCCTGAACTGCTTATGCTCTTCTTCCGAGAGCCCACCATCCATGATCCTGTTTACCACGGATACGAGTTCATAGAAGAACTCCTCGATAGCTTTTCTCACCGAGGCATTATACCGATAATCCATGGAATCAGCAGCAATAGCCTCAACCGTCTTTCTTATGAATCTCTCATCCCTGTGAGTCTTAAGATTGTCTATGAGATGTATCACGCCTTCGGACGTTTCCTCCGCATTATACTCACACCCGCACGAACCCCTGATGATCAGCGGAACATCCAGTCTGTGGAGTTTCTTATCCTCTTCCTTTATTCCCTTCAGAGCAAGTTCAAGTGCCATCTTGCCCATCGCAAAACCATCCTGTCTGGCTGTCGTTAGCGGCGGATTGAGCGTAGATGCCAGTTCAACATCATCAAATCCCGTTATCGATATATCCCTGCCGATGACAAGTCCTCTTGCCCTGCATACTCTGTATGCACAGATCGTCATCTCGTCGTTGCCGCAGGCTATGGCATCCGCATCAGGGTTCTTATCGAGCAACTCTTCCACCAGATAATCAACGTTGGCCGAATAGTCACCGTAGGCCAACATATCCTGCTCCACCGTAAGACCGTGACTTAACATGGCATCATAATACCCGCGAAGTCTCTCCGATGCATCCGTGTTCATCTTAGGACCGCCCAGATACACTATCCTCTTCCTGTTATGTACTTCTATAAGATGGGAAACTATATTGAACAGACCTTTGTAATTGTCCGCGATAAGATAGCAATACGGTTCGTTCTCATTGTATTCCTGCAATACGACCATCGGAATACCTTTGAACTTTTCAAAGAAATGTGCTTTCTCTTCTACACTCAAAAACATCATCAGCGTACCGTACGTGATGATGAGCGCATCCAAGCCCGCGATCTGAGTATAATCGTAGAGCGCATTATACTGGTAGTTATACTCCGAGAAATTCAGATCATCGGCATTCTCTGCATTATCCCCCCAATATTCATAGATAGACCCCTGCGCACCGGGAATGACAGTCAGACTGACCCCCTTCTCTGATGCATACATACTAAGGCCTTTAAGCACCTCCATCGGATGCTTGGTGAAAACGTTACCCATCAGCAAACCTATCTGAATAACCTTCTTTTCCATTTATTGCCCAACCCCTTTTGTAATCTGTCCAAAATTAAATGTCGTTTTAACAATCAGAAGAAGCCGAAGAGTTTCTTCTTAAATCCCGCATACAATTCCTCATATGTCGTATATGAGATATTGCAATGCAGGGTCTCATTCCACTTATCCTTAAGGATCTTTGCGAAATCCTCCGCCCCCGCGATCCCGGACTTAAGAAGATACGGAAATACATAATATATCATGCAGAAATTGATATCCATCATGACAGTCGGAGCGATCTTGCCTCTCTTCTCATATTTATCAAATACTCTCCGTGAAAAATCGACTGCGACTGACTCATAAGCCCCCTTAGCATCCTCTGTCTCTGAGGCCGAACGCAGAATACCGTCGATCGCAGGGCCAAACTCGCTCTTAAATCTCTCCGTATTCGCTTCATAAGTTGTCTGCTTGAGTTTTTTAAGATAAAGATCTCTGATCTCGAATAGTTCCGTAAGTTTGATGATATACTGTTCCATACCTCTCCAATCCCGTGAAGACCGCATATTTCCTGCCTTAATGCAGTCATGTGCCTTTCAGATGATACACAGACAATTTTATCATAAAAAAAAGACAGTGACCACCTTTTTGATGGCCACTGCCCTAACATTTCTACTTTATCTGAAATACAGATGTACCGACCGGATGCCGGTTGCTCTGTCGCAAGTACAGGGATGTACTTACCAAGTTTAGCCTAACTGAGCTGCAACCTCTGCTGCGAAGTCTTCGTTCTTCTTCTCAAGACCTTCACCTGTCTCAAAACGAACGAACTTCGTGATCTTAAGGTCAGCTGATACACTCTTAAGATAAGCTGCAACTGTCTGCTTGCCGTCTTCAGCCTTGACATAGACCTGATCAAGAAGGCAGATCTCCTTAAGATGCTTAGAGATACGACCGTCTACAAGACCTGAGAAGATCTTGTCAGCGATGTATGCGCCTCTGCCCTCCATAGCGAGTGCAGCAAGCTTAGCCTTAGCTTCTTCTGATAAGAAGTTGAATAAGAACTTGTTGTTCTTTTCCTTCTCATAAGCTTCGATATCAGGCTCGCCCCAGAGCTTATCGCATACAGCTCTGTCAATGAGCTTCTGAAGTATGGGCTTGGGAAGTGAAGGAGCATCATTAAGAGCGCTGTCTATAGTAATCTCTCTTAACTTATCCATCTCATCAGCTGATATGTCATCTCTGCTCGTATACTGAGGATTCATTGCAGCGATCTGCATTGCGATGTTCTTAAGCGCTTCCTTGGCTGCATCTGAATCAGCACCTTCAGCACCCAAGATAACGCCTATACGTCCGCCGCCGTGTATGTAATCAACAACAACGGGAGCTTCAACTGTCTCAAATCTTCTGATATTGAGGTTCTCACCGATCGTTGCGACCTTCTCTACGAGTGCATCCTTAACAGTCTTTGAGCCGTCTTCGATCCATTTCTCTGCAAGGAGGCCTTCAACATCTGAAGCGCCACTCTTAAGAGCCTGCTTAGCCACATTCTCAACAAATGTCTGGAATACTTCATTCTTGGCAACGAAGTCTGTCTCTGAGTTAACCTCAACGACTGCTGCCTTGCTGCCCTCTATAGCTGTACGGCAAATACCCTCTGCTGCGATACGGCTTGCCTTCTTCTCGGCCTTCATAGCACCGCTCTTACGAAGGAATTCTACAGCCTCATCCATATTACCGTTACACTCTGTAAGTGCTTTCTTACAATCCATCATGCCTGCGCCCGACATCTCACGCAGTTCTTTGACCATTGCTGCTGTTATATCTGCCATGGTGATCTCCTCCTTTTATTATTCCTCTGCTGCCACTTCTTCGATATCAGCAGCTTCGCCCTCGGCCTTAGCCTCTTCAACGTATACCGACTCACCCTGGTTAGCCTCGATGACTGCATCAGCCATCTTGCCTACGATGAGCTTGACTGCTCTGATAGCATCGTCATTACCGGGGATGATGTAATCAAGATCCTCAGGATCACAGTTGGTATCACCGATACCTATAAGAGTAACACCAAGAGTCTTAGCTTCCTTGACACAGATCATCTCCTTCTTGGGATCTACAACGAAGATGGCATCGGGGATCCTTGTCATATCCTTGATACCGCCGATATTCTTCTCAAGCTTCTCCCATTCCTTCTTGATACCGATGACCTCCTTCTTGGGAAGAACGTCAAATGTACCGTCTTCTGACATTCTCTCGATAGCCTTGAGTCTGTCGATACGGCTCTGGATGGTCTTGAAGTTGGTAAGCATACCGCCTAACCATCTCTCATTTACATAGTACATTCCGCAACGCTCTGCCTCAGTCTTCACTGCGTCCTGAGCCTGCTTCTTGGTTCCCACAAAGAGGATGGTACCGCCCGCATTGGCAATATCGAATACAGCCTTATAAGCCTCATCAACAAGACCTACTGTCTGCTGTAAGTCGATGATATGTATTCCGTTACGTTCGGTGAAAATGTACGGAGCCATCTTAGGGTTCCATCTTCTGGTCTGATGACCGAAATGCACACCTGCCTCAAGCAGCTGCTTCATAGAAATTACGCTCATTTAGTTTACCTCCATTCGGTTAATCTTCCGTATCGGGGAAAAACCCGAGCATCTAAGTCTTCCTCCTGCCTATTCCACGGCTTGTCGCCACGAACACCCCGGCAGGAACACCCGATACGTGTTTTTTAGTCAGCTTGATTATTCTAACACACAAGTAACGTGTGCACAAGCATTTTTTCTGCATTTTTTGGTATTATCCCGCCTGATCGTCTTTAAGATCACAGACGAAAAAAA
>CAMNDJ010000080.1 GCA_946535225.1 uncultured Lachnospiraceae bacterium | reverse complement strand
ATATAGCTTCGGTCTGAGTTCTCTGTCAAAGCTGTATATCGTATTGTTCTGCAGCTGGTTGCAGTAATACATCTGCACGATGTCGATCTCGGGATCGAGTATCTGCTTTAGCCTAAGGAACTTATCTATGTTCTCCTTATCGAGTTCTTCATCCGCATCCGCCGAATATATGTAATCGCATGTGGCCAGGGAAAACACATGATTCCTTGCATCGGCAAAGCTCCCGGTCCACGCAAAATCACTTACCTTGTCGGTATACTTACGTGCGATCTCCTTTGTCGAATCTGTAGAACCCGTATCGACTATGATGATCTCATCGGCTATATCCTTAAGGCTCTCAAGGCATGTACCAAGCTTGTCTTCTTCATTTTTCACGATCATACATACGCTTATTGTGATCATCCGAACGCCTCCCTTACGACATCTTCTATATCCTGCATGGTCTCCATCGCATTGACTCTGCCGCGAAGCTTCGAGCCTCCCGGCATCCCTGCACTGTACCAGCTTACGTGCTTGCGCATCTCTCTGACTCCGATATATTCTCCCTTATACTCAAGCTGCAGTCTCGCATGCTCAAGTATAGTATCAAGCATCTCCTGCTTCGACGGTCTGTCACATGACACTCCTGTCATAAGATACTCTTTTATCTCCCTGAAGATAAAAGGATTGCCCCTGCAGGCTCGACCGACAGCGACTCCGTCACAGCCGGTCTGCTCCATCATGGCCTTTGCACTCTTTCCGTCCGTCACATCACCGTTGCCTATTACGGGAATGCTCACTGCATCCTTTACAGCCGCGATTATGTCCCAGTCTGCAGCGCCGCTGTAATACTGCTCTCTTGTCCTTCCGTGGACCGTGACTGCAGCGGCACCTGATTCCTGTGCGATATGTGCTATCTCTGCGGCATTTATATGCCCTTCATCGAATCCCTTACGGATCTTGACGGTCACGGGCTTATCGATCGCTTTTGCCACAGACTCCACTATTTTTCCAACAAGTACGGGGTCTTTCATAAGCGCCGATCCTTCACCGTTATTGACTACCTTCGGTACCGGACATCCCATATTGATGTCTAAGATATCGAAGGGCTTATCCTCTATCTTATGTGCCATCTGTCCCATAAGCTCAGGTTCGCTGCCGAACAGCTGAAGCGATACGGGCCTCTCATCAGGATGTATCTCCATCAGGGCTTCCGTATTCTTATTGTTGTAATATATCGCCTTGGCGCTCACCATCTCCATGCATTGAAGAGATGAACCGAAGCGAGCACACAAAAGACGAAATGGCAGGTCTGTTACGCCTGCCATGGGAGCCAGTATGATATTGCCGCTTAGGGTTACGTTCCCTATCTGAAGATCCCTGTATATCGAGTCCATATCATTCGTTGGGCCGCGTGCTTCGAGCTGACATATGTGTCATGTCCTGCGGCTCATTTTCTTCTATCGCCTGTTCTTGTTATATATGAGTCTCAGTCCATCAAGTGTCAGGGTACTGTCATAGACGTCTATCGCATCCGTCTCGTCCGCGATGATCCGCCCCAGTCCGCCTGTAGCTACGACCTTCATCTCATCCAGTCCCGCTTCTTTTTTGACCTGTGATATTATGTACTCGGTCTGTCCTATCTGACCGTACACAAGACCTGCCTGCATCGAGCTGATGGTCTCCTGGGCTAAGATACTCTTGGGCTTACGGATCTCTATCTCCGGAAGCTTGGCCGTATCTTCCCACAGTGCCTTGGCACTTATCCTGATACCGGGTGCCGTGATGCCGGCAGCGAACTCACCGTCTGCGGTCACCAGGTCATATGTCGTGGCAGTTCCGAAATCAAGTACGAGTACCGGCCCGCCGTATTTCTCATATGCACCTACCGCATCGACTATTCTGTCAGGACCGATCTCCTTGGGATTCTCCGTGACGATCTTGATGCCCGTCCTGATGCCTGCTCCGACCGTGATCGGCTTCTCATGCACGTACTTGACGATACCGCTCATGAGGGAGTACATGATGTTCGGCACGACGCTCGATACGATACATCCGTCGATATCCTCAGTCTCCACACCGTTTACACGCAGCAGTTCCCTGATCGCGATCCCGAATTCATCCGATGTGCGCGGTGACTTGCTCATCATCCTGAAGTTGGTGACAAGTTCCTCATCCCTGTATACTCCGTATGTGATATTCGTATTGCCTACATCTACAACTAACAGCATTATATCTCCTCCCGTGAAGTCCGTCTTATGATAATGCTCCTTATGCCGCACTGAGACTTCTGTTATTGCTCCTCATCCAGATCGACCGTCTCATGCAGCACCGTTACCCTGTAATAGAGTTCGAGACTCTGAAGCAGCTCCTGTTTCGTATCCTTGATCTTGCGGATCAGAAGTCCGGCCCCTATCTCATCATAGAGATAGTCCTCATCTGCCGCCTGAGTAGTGAATACGAGTTCCCCGTCCTCTTCGAATCCTATCGTGAATATGCCGCCGACTTCCTCCGTAAAAAGGACGCATATAATATGCAGCTCATCCTTGATCGATTCCGGCAGTCTGTCGAACTCTTTATTAAAATAGTATTTCTGCTCATAAGCATTGGCGCCGCAGAGCACAGTCTTATTATCTTCACTCATACGTATCCGTATACACCGCGGACAGATACTTCGCCCGCATAGATATGATGCCACTGTCCGTCTTCCGTCTCTACGAGCAGTCTTCCCATATCATCTATTCCTCTGGATATGCCCTCTATCTCATTGGACGGATCTAAGACTTTGACCTCTTCATTTCTGTTGACTAAGAGTGAATTATATTCATACATAAGATCGGACATATTGCCCGTCTTGCAGAACTCGTCATAATAGTTCTCGAAGTTCAAAAGGACACTCTGTATGATTGCCTTTCTGTCATAGGGAACGCAACCCTCGGATTCATTAAGCAGAGACGTTGCCATATCCTTAAGCTCATCCGGTATCGTCGACTGATTGACATTGATACCTATTCCGATGATCACACAATAATGCCCTGCGGCGATCTCGAGTTCCGTCAGTATCCCGCAGACCTTTTTGCCTCCTATGATAACATCATTGGGCCATTTGATCTTGGCATCGAAACCTGTCATATCCTTGATGGTCTTAGTGACCGCCATAGCTGACACAAGTGTCAGTTGCGACAGACTCTCTGCCCGAAGACCCGGACGCAGCAGGATCGACATTGCTATATTGCTCCCTATCTCATCTATCCAGTCCTTGCCGCTTCGTCCTTTGCCATGGAGCTGATGATCTGCGATGACCGTTAATCCGTTATGCGAAGATCCCTCTATCATTCGGCTGATCTTGCCGGATTCGCCTTCGATCGTCTGACCGTCGCGCAGGAGTCTCTTGATGACTTCATTTGTCGAATCGGTCTGCGTAAGCCATATATGCTGCTTGCCAATATACTTAGTTTTTAATTCCAGTATCTTCACTAAAAAGCTCCCATTGTGGCGGCCATTATCGCCTTGATGGTATGCATCCTGTTCTCGGCCTCCTTAAATACTACTGACTGTTTCGATTCAAATACTTCATCGGTCACTTCGAGTTCAGTAAAACCGAATTGCTCTCCCTTTTCTCTGCCTATCTCAGTCTTGAGATCGTGGAATGCGGGAAGACAGTGCATAAAGATCGCATCTGCACCGGCACGCTGCATAACGGCTGCATTGACCTGATAAGGCGAGAGATCTCTTATTCGCTCTTCCCAGGCTTCGTCGGGCTCACCCATTGACACCCATACGTCCGTGTATACTACATCCTGATCCTTGGTACCTTCTATGGGATCCTCTGTAAGAGTGATGCTTCCGCCGGTTGTTGCAGCTATCTCCTTGCAGGTCTTGGTAAGCTCCTCATCAGGAAAGTATGCCTTATTGGAACACAGTGTCAGATGCATTCCCATCTTGGCGCAGGTCACCATCCATGAATTGGCCATGTTGTATCTTGCATCGCCCATATATACCACACGTACACCCTTAATATGCCCAAGTTCCTCCTTGATCGTGAGAAGATCGGCTATCATCTGTGTGGGATGGAATTCATTGGTCAGTCCGTTCCATACGGGCACACCCGCATACTTGGCCAGTTCTTCCACTATCTCCTGCCCGAAGCCTCTGTATTCGATGCCGTCGAACATACTGCCAAGCACTCTTGCGGTATCGGCTATGCTCTCCTTCTTGCCTATCTGAGAGCTCTTGGGATCAAGGTATGTAGTTCCCATTCCGAGGTCATGTGCCGCTACCTCGAAAGAGCATCTGGTACGCGTACTTGTCTTCTCGAATATAAGGGCGATGTTCTTGCCCCTTAACTTATCTACGAGCACACCTTTCTTCTTCATGAACTTAAGGTCTGCCGCCAACTCAACAAGATACTCTATCTCTTCAGGAGTGTAATCCAGTAATTTCAGAAAATTCCGTCCTTTAAGATCCATGTCGATCTCCTTTCAAATTCAGTAAAAACAATGATGAGTGATAATTGAATATCACTCATCACTTGATTTTACTATATTTTGCGCATTTATACAAGTTATATTAGTAGAATACGTGGGCTCCGATGACTATTCCTTCCTGCCCCGTCCAACGCCTGAAATGTGTTACGCTTCCAACGTTGGTATTGCCCGCGATCGCTTCTCTTGCTGCCTGCAGACATGTGGCCGGAACTCCCGCCTGCACTCTGGCCGCCACCTTGCCGTTAAGGGCCGGTGTAAACTGTCCCGATGCATATATGACACCGGATACGGTATTTGGATATGCGGCAGATCTTACTCTGTTCATCACAACCGCTGCCACAGCCAGCTGTCCTTCGTAAGGCTGATTACCCGCCTCACAGTAAACCAAAGCTCCGAGCAATGTCTCATCGGGTGCATCCACTGCTACAGCTCCTAAGTTCTTCTTAAGCTTGGCCTTCTCTTCCTTCTCTCTCTGCTCTCTGGCCTTAATATCTTCTATCGTCTCACCCGCATCCACGGAGAACTTGATATCGAGATATTCGGAAGAGAGGAATCCTTCTTCGCCCTCGAATTCTATAGCCACCCATTCATCGGTAGTATGGTCGGTTATGACTTCTATCTGGTCACCCTGCTTGACAAGTCCCCATACGCCTGAATCTTCATCGGGTTCCTTGCGTACTCTGAGCGCATCCGCATTGACTCTTGCCAATGTGATACCTACACTCTGCGCCAGTTCTTCCGCCTCTTCGTCGAAGAGAAGGTATTCGTTACTACACCAACCTATTAATTTGCCTGATTGAATCTTCGTCCAATCTCCGTCCTGATCGAGGATAGTGCCGCCGCAGTCCGCATACAGCAGGCCTGCCTTGGGGGCTTCCTCATTCGGCTCTTCGCGTACGTTCAGTGACATCCTTACGTTAGCCATGACGAGATCGGACTGATGTTCATCCGGATCGTCCGAATCCGCATCTGAAGAATCCTCAGATGACCCCCCGTCGGAAGATTCCACATCCGCTCCTCTGTCGAGAGAATCCAGCACCTTGGCGGCACCGACATTGAGATCTGACAGAGAGTACTTACTCGTCGCAGCCATCACTGCATTTGACTTGACCAGGGCTATGACAGATACTCCCGCTATCGCGCCGGCCAGTCCGCGAAGAAGCCTTCTGCTTCTTGCTTTCATGTAGTTTTCTGCTCCATTGATCTGATCGTTAGATCATTTCCATGTTGTCCTGTACATGCGCTCATATGCGATAAGCGCATCGGTCTGTAAATCTTATCAGATTATGACGGTATTGTCAAATTTGGCCGTTTTTTGTCATCGGTTTTTGTCTGCTTTTTGTCACTTTTCTATGTATTGTTACGCACTTTTTTGCACAGAAAAGACCGGAGACTTGGTCATCTCCGGCCCTTGTATTTACTGCATTTTCACGCAAACATTACATATACTTTTTGAGTACATCAGCCTTGTCTGTCTTCTCCCAGGGAAGATCAAGATCATTACGTCCGAAATGACCGTAAGCAGCTGTCTGCTTGTAGATAGGTCTGCGAAGATCGAGCATCTTGATTATGCCTGCGGGACGAAGATCAAAGTTCTCTCTGATAGCCTTAAGAAGAGTCTCATCAGATACCTTGCCGGTTCCGAATGTATCTACCATTATCGATGTAGGCTGTGCAACACCGATAGCATATGAGAGCTGTATCTCACATCTGTCTGCAAGACCTGCCGCAACGATGTTCTTGGCAACATATCTTGCTGCATATGCTGCAGAACGGTCAACCTTGGTGCAGTCCTTTCCTGAGAAAGCTCCGCCGCCGTGACGCGCATATCCGCCGTAGGTATCAACGATTATCTTACGGCCTGTAAGACCTGCATCACCGTGAGGTCCGCCTATAACGAAACGGCCTGTAGGGTTGATGAAGAACTTGGTATTGTCGTCTATAAGCTCCTTAGGAAGTACGGGATCAAATACGTACTTCTTGATGTCCTCATGGATCTGCTCCTGTGTGACATCATCATCATGCTGTGTTGAGAGTACGACTGCCTCAAGACGAACCGGCTTGCCGTTCTCATCATACTCAACAGATACCTGGCTCTTGCCGTCGGGACGAAGATACTTAAGTGTTCCGTCCTTACGAACCTTGGTAAGCTGCAGTGCAAGCTTGTGAGCAAGAGAGATGGGATAAGGCATGTACTCATCAGTCTCATTGGTAGCGTAACCAAACATCATACCCTGATCTCCGGCACCTGTATCAAGATCATCCGTAAGGCTTCCTGCCTTGGCCTCGAGTGCCTTGTCAACACCCATGGCGATGTCTGCAGACTGCTCGTCGATGGCAACGAGCACTGCACATGTATTGCCGTCGAAACCGTACTCAGACTTGGTATAACCGATCTCCTTGACGGTATCTCTTACTACCTTCTGCATATCAACATAAGCATTTGTCGTGATCTCACCCGTGATGAGCACGAATCCTGTACAACAAGCTGTCTCACATGCGACACGGCTCATCGGATCCTGCGCCATGCAGGCATCTAAGATGGCGTCTGAAATGGCATCGCAGACTTTGTCGGGATGTCCTTCTGTAACGGACTCGGAAGTGAATAATCTCTTCTCCATTGATAGTTCTCCTTTCGTGAACGTGAGGTCAAACCTCGGTAAAATGAAAAATCCGCTGTAACAATCAGCGGACTCGAGTAACATGATAATCAAATCCTCTTATTGTTCAATAAATTGCTCAGGTTGGCACCTTCCTTCTTCGATCCGAGATCTTCAGGGGTTGCCGTGGCTTCACAGATCCTATGTATCTCCACCACTCTGAATAAGAGTATCTCACAATATTGAATTGTCATATCCGCTAACTACAATACACTGTCCTCCCAATATTGTCAACAGATAAATCAACACTTGTAATGCCTGTACATGAGTATCGAGGCTGCTACCGATGCATTAAGGCTTTCAAGCTCAC
>CAMNDJ010000079.1 GCA_946535225.1 uncultured Lachnospiraceae bacterium | reverse complement strand
CTCTTTCTCGTTTCCTTTCAGGGTCTTTTCTCCGACCTCTTCATCCGGATCAAACTTATCGAAGTCCTCGGCTCTGACTATCCTGTCTCTTCCGCCTTCCTTACCGATGTAGAGAAGCTTATCGGCTTTCTTGATTATCTGCTCGAGATCATCTTTACTTCCCGCCACGATACCGAATGTCATCGTTATGCTTAAGAGTTCTCCCTTATACTCGACTACCTCTTCTATGACTCGCTTCCTGATCTCCTTAAGATACTCAAAGGCATTCTCATAGCTCATGTCCTCAAAGACTATAATGAATTCCTCGCCGCCCCATCTGACCGCATAGCCCTTGCCTATCATCGAACGGTTAAATACGCCTGCGACTGTCTGTAATACCAGATCGCCGCAGTCATGACCGTATGTATCATTGAAGCGCTTGAAATGATCTATGTCGGCCATTGCTATCTGGAACTGCACCCCGTCCTCGATAAGACCGAGTCTCGTATTCTGCATCTTGGTCTCGCCTATACGTCTTGTATAGAGCTTGGTCAGAGTGTCTCGCTCTATCATATCACGTATGAACCTCTGAACGTGGACCATGAACTTGCCCATCTCTCCGAGTTCATCAGGCCTTTTTAAGATGTCCGCATCGAAATTGGCCCTCAGATTTCCGTCTGCTATCTGCCCTAAGAACACCTTTTCTTTCTCGATCACTCCGACCAGTTTCCCGGCCTCGCTGCTTCCCGTAAGTGCTCCGATAAGCATCATGATCACGGATACCGCCATGATCGGCAGAACGCTTAAAAGCACTTCCCTCTTGACCTCGGCCGTAGGTTTGCCGGCAAATATCATTCCGCTGAATTCCCCTGCGGAATTGCTCATGGGTATGTAACATGCATAGTAATTGTCACTTCCCACCATTATCTTGTCATAGAATACCGGAGAATTTGTGCTCATGACATCATCAACGACCTTTTTGCTGACAACTGTTCCCGTAAGTCTGTTTCCGTTCACATCCGTAAGAGTCGTTAAGAGTCTGATATCATAATACAAAAGTGTGACATCTATCCCGGTTCCGCCCTTTATCGTATCGATGTATTCCGAATCCGTTGCCTTGGCGGGATTGCCCTCGTTAAGGGAATAGGTCCCGTTTCCGTTGTCCGTAAATACAATCTTCTCATCATACAGATCACCGTACATAAATCCCGTCGCGACAGCCAGATTCTTAAGCTCGGTCTCGACCTCCTTGCTCACGGTCCTGTATCCGAAAAAATAAGAGACTATCATGGTCACGATGCCCATAACAAGCAGCGGAACCGATACCAGCCATATCAGTTTCTTCTTTAGTCCGCTCTTACTTCTTGCATCATTACCGATAGTCTTTTTATCTTCAGCCATTATACGATCCCTCATAAATGCCGCGGTTCATCATACGATCATATCAGAAATCCAATCCGAAATCATCCAGCGAGAACTGCACCGCATCTTCCGTCAATAACATATCGCTGTCATCATCGTCAAAGTACTCAACTTCAGTTTCGTTTCCCGAATCCGCCGTATCGCCGTTATAAGCATCGTCTGAGTCTCCCTCACCGCTCTCATCACCCGGCTTATGATCCCCGGCAGTTTCCTGCACTTCACTTCCTGAAACGGTATCCCCGGCTTCCGCGGTCTCGAAATCAAAGTCTGCATCCTCTATATCCGGCGTTTCATCGATTTCCGGCGCAAACCCGTCACTTACCTGCTTGACCGCAAAGCTTGCCTCATACCCGAACGCCTTAAGCTTTGACTCGACTTCCCTGACTGTCTTGCTTACGGACATATCCGCAGAGATCAAGACCGTTACCACGGAATTGTCATCCACAACATTATATCCTTCTTTTCGAAGTTTAAGTTTTGCCTCATCCTTCGTCATCTGACACCCCTTGTCATATAGATACAACCGGCTCATCTTTAACGCATGGCCGGATCAGATCTCTAATTTAAGCTGCACTTCCTGCTCCGCCTGTTCCTTGAACTCCTCGATCTGAACCTGCGACAGTTCCGGCAGATCATCTAAGCTCTTAACACCGAAACTCCTTAAGAACTGCTCCGTGGTACCGAACAATATGGGCTTGCCCGGCGCATCGAGTCTTCCCAGTTCCTTGATCAGGTCGAACTCAAGAAGCCTGTTGATCGCATGATCCGAATTCACGCCCCTGATCTTCTCTACATCGAGCCTTGTCACAGGCTGCTTATAAGCAATAATTGAGAGTGCTTCAAGTGCCGAATCGCTGAGAGCGAACTTATGATCCGACTTGGTCAGATCTATGAGATGATCATACATCTCCGTCTTGGTACACATCTGAAAGGCATCATCTATCTGATTGATGGTGACGCCTCTGTCAGGTGCTTCACATCTCTTTATCATCTCACCGACAAGCGCTATGGTCTCCTCTTCAGTTGCCTCTATCAGTTCAGCCAGTCTGCTTATCTTGACTGCCTCACCCATTGAAAAAAGTACCGCTTCTAACACTGCGGTCTGCTCAGTTTTCTCCATTTTCCTCACCGACCGTTGCCCCCAGGAATTCCTCCTGTGACACGTCCATCACATTAATGATTATATCATCAAACAGATCGTTCTGTCTGATCCTTATCAGTCCGATCTTGATAAGTTCGAGTATTATGAGAAAGGCCACGATGATCTCCATCTTACTGCCCTGTTTCTCCAACAGTTCCCTGAAGCTGACCTTTTTCTCTCTCCACAGACAGGCCTTGATGTAGTCTGTCTTGGCATCTAAGTCTATCTCATCCTTCTCGATATTGCCGAATTTCGAACGGATCGGGTCTATCTTATCCTCACGGCGCTTCATCGTCTCTCTGAATATCTCATTGAGCTTCTGAAGATTGATATCGCCGAGCAGCACTCCGTAATCCACGGGTTCTCTGTAGGATGCCACCTCATCCGGGATCGTCGGTGCCTTGTATATGTTCTTGGAGGCGTTCATCGACATGTCCTTCAGTTCAAAGGACATATATTTGTACATCTTATACTCTAAGAGCTTCTGTACAAGCTCAGCTCTCGGATCTTCTTCCTCTTCACCCTCCGGTGTTTCCTCCTTAGGCAGGAGCATCTTGCACTTGATGTCCAGAAGAGTCGCCGCCATGAGCAGGAATTCACTCATGACGTTCATATCCTCAGTCTCCATCTTTTTTATATAATCCATATACTGCTCGGTTATGAGCACTATGGGGATATCATATATATCTATCTTGTTCTTGTCTATGAGATGCAGAAGCAGATCCAACGGACCTTCAAACACCTCAAGTTTAACCGATAAAGCCATACTCACTCCAAATCATCCACCGCAAAAGTATAACCCAAAACTACTTGCGTTGGCAAGGAAGAAGCCTTACGACCACAAGTTCCGCAGGGTTGAATATCCTTATCGGGATCGTATGATAACCAAGCCCCCTGCTAAGTATCATCTGCGATCTGCCGCTTAGATATATCCCTCCCGTATATTTGGGGAAGAACGTGAGCCTGGGTGATATCACGCCGCCCAGTCCCGGCAGTCTCATTATGCCGCCGTGAACATGGCCCGACATCGTAAGATCAGCGCCCGCAGCTGCATATGTCTCGAAATACTCGGGATTATGCGCAAGCAATATGCAGAGATCCTCCTTCTTCCATTCACCGGTAAGACCTTTTACATAATCCGCTGTCATCTCATGATGATCAAAGCGCTTGTAATACTCCCTGTCGATCATGAGTCCCTGAATGCGGATGTTCGTACCCTCTATATATTCGTGTTCATTCTCAAGCACACTTATACCCAGTTCCTTAAGAGCAAGCACGTAATCAGCATAGGCAACGCCGTATTCATCCTTATATATCTTCATACGGTACTCGTGATTGCCTATGGAGTAGAATATCTTATGATCCTTCAGATACTCAAAAAAGCGCAGCGCTTTATCTGCCCGTTTCCTGATATTCCGGGGTTTTGCCGTCAGCATGTCCCCGGCGGCGCAAATGAAATCCGGATCGATCTCCTTTATGGCACTTATGAGCTTGTAATTATCCTTGCCGTACTCCTTGCCGTGCAGATCCGCAAGCAGCACAATGGTATACTCCCTGTCAGTCTTGTCGGAGTATATCGTATATTCTCTCTTAACGAACCTGTTTATATCAATGCAGGCTATGACTATGAATACCCAAATGATGAGTATCAGACCGATCAAAAAATGATTCACCGCACCCACTCCCAAACAAAAAGCCCTCAAACTTCGTTCAAGGGCTTATAAGTACTAGTTATACTTACGCTTTCTGGCAGCTTCAGACTTCTTCTTACGTCTTACGCTGGGCTTCTCATAATGCTCACGCTTGCGGATCTCCTGCTGGATACCTGCCTTTGCGCAGCTTCTCTTGAAGCGACGAAGCGCACTGTCCAGAGACTCATTCTCCTTAACAATGACATTAGACATCTGCTAACCGACCTCCCTTCGATGTCCGACATACATTTACATTATATATATTTTGACACATTCGTCAACAGTTTTTTAACCTATCTGCGCACCCAGAAGATCTGCAGCCTTAGTTAACATCTCATCAATACCCGCAGGATTCTTGCCACCGGCCTGAGCCATATTGGGCCTTCCGCCGCCGCCTCCGCCTACGATGGGAGCCAGCTCCTTGATGAGATTTCCCGCATGAGCGCCTTTGGCCTGCGCGCCGTCAGTCGCCATAACGATGAGGCTTACCTTGCCGCCTGCATCCGATGCGAGTACGACTACTCCCTCACCGATCTTGGTCTTTAACTGGTCGCCCAGGTCACGGAGTCCGTTCATATCTACGCCAGCAACCTTAGTCGCGATAAGTTTTACACCCGAAACTTCCTTAACATCGTCGGTAACATCGCCTAAAGCTTCCTTAGCCGCCTTGCTCTTAAGCGATTCATTCTCACTCTGGAGAGTCTTGATCTCCTTTAGCATGCTGCCAAGCTTATCCGCAAGAGCCGCCGGTGTTGATTTGACGATCGATGCCGCAGCATTGAGGTTATCTTCCATCTCTTTGTAGAATCTGAGCACATTGTCGCCGGTGATCGCTTCGATCCTGCGCACTCCTGCAGCCACTCCGCTCTCAGACATTATCTTGAAGCATCTTATCTGACCCGTATGTGCTACATGGGTACCTCCGCAGAGTTCCTTTGAAAAATCGCCCATATTGACTACGCGGACCGTCTCACCGTACTTCTCACCGAAGAGGGCCATCGCACCCGTAGCCCTGGCTTCATCTATAGTCATCACGTCCGTCTTGACAGTTATATCTTCCGCTATCTTCTCATTGACGATCGACTCTATCTTATCGAGTTCATCCTTAGTCACAGCTCTGTCAAAGCCAAAATCGAATCTCGTTCGTAACGGATCCTGATAAGATCCCGCCTGATGTACATTGTCACCGAGCACGGTCTGCAATGCCTTCTGAAGAAGGTGCGTGGCCGAGTGGTTCGAACAGATATCGGCTCTTCTTGAAGCATCAACGATAAGTTCTGCATCCGATCCGCTCTTAAACTCGCCTGATATGACTTTACCGATATGGATGAACCTTGAGTTGGTTTTGATAACATCCGTTACTTCAAATTCGGCCCCTGAAGCCCTTATGATACCGGTATCTGCACACTGTCCGCCCATTGTCGCATAGAAAGGCGTCTTATCGGTGACTATCATACCTTCCGCACCGGCCTTTATGCTGTCCGTTACTGCACCGTTTGTTGCAAGCGCAAGGATGGCAGCCACATCCTCAGTCTTCTCATATCCCGTAAACTCCGTAGCTGTATCACCGAGCGACTCGAATATATCCGCCTCCGAACTTAACTTTGCAGAGAAGTTCTGATTGTCTCTCGCTTTCTTCTTGGCAGCTTCCATTGACTTATTGAAGCCTTCTTCATCAACCTTAAGTCCGTCCTCATCTGCCATCTCTACAGTGAGCTCTATTGGGAAGCCGAAAGTATCATAGAGTCTGAAAGCTGATTCACCTGAGATCACAGCCACTCCGTTTTTCTTCATCTCATCCGTGATCTTGGCATATTCCTTCATGCCGTTTTCCAGGGTACTTAAGAACCTGTCTATCTCCTTGGTGAGTTCCTTTAATATAAACTCTCTGTTGCTCTTAAGCAGCGGATAGCTCTCCCCGTATACCTCATCTATATATACGGCTGCCACATTAAGAAGCGCCTCTTTGTCAAGTCCAAGCGTTCTTCCGTGCCTTACCGCTCTTCTTATGAGACGTCTGAGCACATATCCCGCGCCGACATTAGAAGGTGTGAGCTTGGCTGCATCACCTATGAGCATAACACTTGTACGCATATGGTCGGCAAGTATCCTCATGGATCTGGTGAGTTTCTCATCCTTGCCGTATTCGTTTTTCGATGCCTTCTCGATATAGGCGATCGCCGATGCGAAAAGATCCGTTCTGTATACATCCTTGGTACCGTTAAGGAACGCAAGTATCCTCTCAAGTCCCCATCCGGTATCGACATTCTTCTGTTTAAGAGAAGTCAGGTGCCCGTCCTTATGCTTCTCATACTGCATAAAGACGTCATTGCCAAGTTCCGTGTATTTTCCGCATGAACATCCCGGGCCGCAGTCGGGGCCGCAATCCGGTACATCCGCTATATAGAACATCTCACTGTCCGGACCGCAGGGGCCGTATTCAAGTCCCCACCAGTTATCCTCGGCAGGAAGATAGTATATATTCTCTTCTTTAAATCCTGATGCGATCCTGAACTTCGCGCCTTCTTCATCTCTCGGAGCATTCTCATCACCGGCAAATACGGTTGCTGCCAGGTGATCTCTGTCAAACCCGAAGACTTCCGTCAACAGTTCATAACTCCACTTGCATCTGTCCTCCTTGAAATAGTCGCCCAGACTCCAGCTTCCCATCATCTCAAAGAACGTCACGTGGCTCTTATCTCCGACGGAATCAATATCATTGGTCCTGACACATCCCTGCACATTACAGAGTCTTGTTCCCATCGGATGCTTCTCTCCGAGCAGGTACGGCATCAGAGGCTGCATTCCCGCCACATTGAACATAACGCCGGTCGATCCGTCGGATACGAGCGAGACCGCTCCGACATCCTTATGTCCTCTCTCTATGTAGAAGTCCTTCCAGACCTTTCTTAATTCCTTTGAAGTAAACTGTCTCATATGTTCATCTCTCCATATAATAAGAATCTATTTTACAACACTGAATAATCTATCATTTTTATATCAAAAAAACAAGGGCGACTGACTCTTTGGCACATCTTTATCTTACCGCCCTTATAAGAGCCGTTGCTAACATCCCTATGAGCATTCCGGCAATAAATGCAGATAATAAGAGGATCGGCGCATAATACGTGATAACGCCCGGACTGGTGAGCAATGATGCCACTATAAGCTGTCCCGCTATATGAGCCAGTGAGCCGCAAACGGATATGGGTATGATATGAAGATCCGTATATCTGTGCATGATATACATAAGAGCAAGGCTTAACACCGCACCTGCAAGTGAATACATAATGCCTGAAAAGCCCGCAAACATGAGCCCTGATAGAATAACACGCGCTATGGATATGGTACCTGCATCCGCTG
>CAMNDJ010000078.1 GCA_946535225.1 uncultured Lachnospiraceae bacterium | reverse complement strand
CGCATAGACCAACGATTATACCCGCGCGAAACTGCGCATACACCAAAGATTAACAGCAAATCATGTTGCGCTTTTTGGGCAAGAGTGATAAAATCAAGGCTTTAATTGAAAAATTTAACGCAACGAAATCATTGTGATTTGAGAAAATCTGTTGCAATGACTTTTGCAGAAGGTGGTATTTTTTGTGATATGATTCGATGTGATTAATATAATACAGGTTTGTGTTATAATATCCCTGTTATGAAACTGACGACTATATGCTATATAGACAATGGCGATTCATATCTGATGATGCTTCGCAATAAGAAGAAAAATGATGTCAACGAGGGCAAGTGGCTGGGGATCGGAGGCAAGTTCGAACCGGGCGAGACTCCGGAAGAGTGCGTATGCCGTGAGGTATATGAGGAGACAGGCCTTATCCTTGATGATTATGTTATGCGCGGTGTCATTACGTTCTCATCCGCCGGTTGGGAGGATGAGTATATCTATGTGTTCACATCATCCGACTTCCATGGTGAGCTGGCAGAATGTGATGAGGGCGATCTTAAGTGGATCCCCAAGACCGATCTGCTTGATATCGGTATCTGGGAGGGGGATAAGATCTTCCTTAAACTGCTGCTTGAAGGCTCTCCTTTTTTCTCCGTGAAGTTGTCATATGACGGTGACACACTGACTGACAGCAGTGTCAGATTGTACTGAATAAGTAAGCATAGGCTCTGCAATGAGCAGACGGATATATATGGATAATCAGGCTAAGCAATATGCAAAAATGACGGAGACTCCGATACCGAAGCTCATCATCTCTCTGTCCATCCCGACGATCATCAATATGCTGGTGACCAATATCTACAACCTTGTGGATACGGCATTTGTGGGGAGACTGGGCAATTCGGCCACGGGGGCGGTCGGAGTGGTCTTCGGATATATGGCCATAATCCAGGCATTCGGATTCATGTTCGGACAGGGCGGCGGAAGCACTGTATCCAGATTGCTTGGGGCTAAGGATACAAAGAATGCTTCGATGAATGCATCTACTGCATTCTTTTTTGCGCTTGGATTCGGATTGCTGCTTGCAGCAGTATCCTTTGTTTTTATGGATCCGCTCGTGATGCTGCTTGGATCGACTGAGACCATTGCGCCGTTTGCCAAGGAATATATCGTATATATTCTGATCGCGGCTCCTTTTATGTCCGCGAGTTTTACGCTCAATAACATTCTGAGATATGAGGGCAAGGCGGCTTTAGGAATGGTCGGACTCCTGTCCGGATCGATACTTAACATGGTCGGTGACCCTATATTCATGTTTGGACTTAAGATGGGAGTGGGTGGCGCAGGTCTTTCTACATGTATCAGTCAGATAACGAGCTTTTTTATCCTTTTGTCAGCCTTTCTTGGCGGTAAGACTACGAGCAGGATATCGATCACACTTGTTCATCCTGCCGACGGAGTGCTCATCAATATATGTGCGACGGGTCTGCCGAGTCTGCTGCGCCAGGGACTGGGCAGTATCGCCACGATAATACTCAATTCAAGAGCGGGATCATACGGGGACGAAGCGGTCGCAGCCATGAGCATAGTCTCTCGTATCTCATTCTTTATATTCTCCATAGCGCTCGGAGTAGGCCAGGGATTCCAGCCTGTCAGTGCATTTAATTTCGGCGCAGGAAGATACTCCAGAGTACGTAAGGGCTTCATGTTCACTCTTTTTGTCGGAGAGTGTCTTATGACAATAGCCATTATCGCGGTATTCATCAATTCGGGAAGTTTTATAGGCGTGTTCAGGGATGACCCGCGTGTCATCGAGATAGGAACAAGGGCCTTAAGACTTCATCTCATATCACTTTTCTTCCTCCCGTTGTCCATGGTGACCGAGATGCTGTACCAGAGTACCGGGCACAGTGCGGGAGCGTCCTTATTGTCTTCACTTCGAAGCGGGATATTCTTCATTCCGGCTATCATTATCCTCTCATCCGTAAGAGGACTTGCGGGCATACAGGAAGCCCAGCCGTTAGCTTATATCCTGACGTTTATTCCGGCACTGATCCTGTGCATGCGCCTGATGCGCCAAATGCCTGAAGAAACTGCACAAAATGCATGAAAATCACACAAAAAATATTGACACGAAATGTCGAAAATATATAATTAAAAGTGTGCGGCACTTTAGCAATGTATTGCTATGCCGCTTTGTACTGCTAAAGCATTCCGGCTTGCGTATTGAGACATAATTTCTGTGAGTGTTTAGGGGTCTATCTTATTAAGTGTCAGGAGGAACAGGTGCTATGAAAAGTACTATCAAAGGAAAATTGACAGCGGCGGTCATTGCGATAGTGGTGACGGTCATGCTTGTTACTACGGCGATAATCGTCGGAACATCAGGCAGTAAGCTTACCAAAGAACTGACAGGTGAACTTCAGATCAATGCAGATAAGTATGCTAATTCGATCAACAGCTGGATCGAGATGGAGAAGGGACTCAATATAGCCGGGGCAGCAGCGCTCAAGGCTCTTCCTGCTGCATCTTATGATCATGATCATCTTCAGCAGATAGTCTCGACGGAGTCCGAAGGACGTTCGGAGCTTCTTAATCTCTACTATGGAACAGAGGATAAGCAGTTTATACAGACCGATCCGGCAGCCGAGGCACCGGAGGGATATGATCCCACGGCGAGAGGCTGGTATAAGGCAGCCAAGGCGGCAGGTACTACGATCGTCACGGATCCTTACATGGACGTATTGATCGGCGGAATGTGTATCACCATAGCATCGCCCGTATACAGAGACGGACAGCTGGCAGGTGTGCTGGGTGCGGATTTCACACTTGATTATATAACGGATATCGTCAACAGTATTCCATATGAAAAGGGCGAGTACGGATTCTTAATAGATGCGAGCGGTAATTACATAATGCATGAGAATCAGGCTTATCTTCCCGGTGAGGATACAGCCACGGCCGTATCCGATGTTATGCCGGCCATCGCATCCATCGTGACAGCTCCCGGAAGTACGACGGTTCTTGCTGCCGACTATGACGGTGAGAAGGATTACTTTGTTACTGGAGTTATCGAAGGCTGTAACTGGTCTCTTGGTCTTGCGCTGCCCAAGAGTAATGTGAGCGGTACCATATACAGACTGATACTGACAAGTGTGCTGATCGCAGTGATCGCCATTGCAGGTGTCATTGTCATCATGACCAAGCTCATCGGTAAGCAGCTGGCACCTATGGAGGATATGAAGACCTTCATCAAGGGCAAGATTATAGGTGAGAGCAATGTCAAAAAGACGGATTCTGAGGTTGAAGAGATACGATATCTGCTGAACGAGCTTGAGAGCCGTGTTCTTGATACCATTCATAAGACACAGGATGAATCACAGCTTATCAAGGATAAGATGACATCCGCTTCAGACAAGATAAGCGGGATCAATGACAGCATATCAGAGATCAATGATGCGATGCAGCGTACTGAAGACGGTATTGAGACACAGACCGACAGCATCAGGAGCATAGAGGAGATATGTAACAGCGTTACTACTGCTACGGATACATTCGCAGAGGATACCAAGGAGATGAGCGCCAGAACCGATGAGATCATTGGAAGAGTTAAGGCAATGGTTCCTGAGATCCTGGCTAATAAGAGACATGCTGTTGAAGTGACCAATCAGACCAAGGAAGAGCTTGAAGAAGCACTTAAGGGTATTCAGGTGATAGAACAGATCGTGGATGTGGCAAGTGCGATTCAGGGAATTGCCAATCAGACCAATCTCCTTGCACTGAACGCATCGATCGAGGCGGCAAGAGCAGGTGAAGCGGGAAGAGGCTTTGCAGTCGTAGCAGAAGAGATCAATGGCTTAAGTACCACTACAGGAAGCGAGATCGACAAGGTCAATGCTCTTACCAAGGAAGTGACCGAGAATGTAAAAGCATTGTCGAAGGTCAGCAATCAGATCATCGATTTCCTCACGGAGAATGTGCTTAAGGACTACGACAATTTAGAGACCATGGCCAACAGTTATATGGATGATGCCAATTACTACAGTGATGTGAGCAAGGGGCTTGGCACCGGCGCAGTGGAAGTGAGCGCATCCGTTGCCAACATCAACAGTGTTCTTGAACGCATCAGTTCGGCTCAGGCAGAACTCGGTGAAGCGGTACATGATATCTCAAGTAACCTTAAGAGCATCTCGGCTTCAAGTGAGAACGTATCCGATGAGACCAAGGATGTGATGAACAGTATCACTACTCTTCAGGATACCACGGACAGATTTAATGTATGAGTGACCGCAGATAATAACAGAATATAACGCAAAAAGGACGAGAGACTGAATAACTCTCGTCTTTTTTGAAAAAACACTTTGCAAAAATGATATAGTCTGTTATAATAACTATATCATACTAAACCGATATAGATTATAGGAAATATAAATATCCAATAGTTTGCCGCTATATGCGGCGATATCATGAAAGGAACGGATCATGTCAAGAGGGATAAATACCAAATGTATACATCTTGAGGAGACAGAGGGAAAAGTAGATAATTACGGAGCCATAAGTTACCCGATATATCAGACGGCAACTTATGCACATCCCGGTGTCGGACAGAGTACCGGCTATGATTATAACCGTGTATCAAATCCTACGAGAGATCAGCTCGAGAAGACGGTAGTTTCGCTTGAAGGAGGGTCAGACGCTCTTGCTTTTTCATCGGGAATGGCAGCCATCACGCTGCTAATGGAGTTATTCAAGCCGGGTGATCATATAATAGCGGATTCCGACCTTTACGGCGGCAGCATAAGGCTCTTTAAGGAGATCAATGAGAAGAATGGTCTTAAGTTCTCATCGATCGACTGCCATAAGGAGAAGATCGAAGACTATATCACGGAGAATACTAAGGCTCTGTATATAGAGACACCGACCAATCCGATGATGAATGTTACGGATATAAGGGCGGCGGCTAAGATCGCTCATGATCACGGACTGCTTCTTATCGTGGACAATACGTTCATGACACCGGTATTCCAGAATCCGCTCACACTTGGAGCGGACATAGTCGTACACAGTGGGACCAAGTATCTGGGCGGACATAATGATACGCTTGCCGGATTCCTGGTGACTGACAGGGATGATATCATTGAGAGACTGCGTTTCTTATATAAGACTACGGGCTCGTGTCTGGCTCCTTTTGACAGCTGGCTCATATTAAGGGGTATCAAGACGCTCGGTATCAGGATGAAGCAGGCAGAGGCTAATGCTAAAGCGATAGCAGAATGGCTTAAGACCAGATCTTCGGTAAGAAAGATAGTATATCCCGGACTTCCCGAGCATCCGGGACATGAGATACAGAAGGCTCAGGCAAGAGGATTTGGTGCGATGCTCACGATAGAGCTTGAGAGCAAGGAGTATGCGCTTTCGGTGCTAGAGAAGATCAGAATGATCAAATATGCCGAGAGCCTCGGCGGAGTGGAGACACTTATCACCTATCCGACGACGCAGACACATGCGGATGTGCCTGAAGAGATCAGGATAAAGAACGGTATCACGGACAGTGTGCTGAGGATTTCCGTGGGAATAGAGGATGCAGAAGACCTGATAGCAGAACTTACGAAGGTATTTGATGAGATAGAAAGCGGGAAATAAGCGCCTTGAGCGATAATTTGACTATTTTGGTCAATTATGAGAACGGCGATATGAACCGTGAGGAACTTAGTATGGGTGAGAGAAATCTTGATTTTGATAAGATAACAGACAGGAGAGGGACGGGAAGTCTTAAATATGACTTTGCCAAGCAGAGACATATGCCGGAGGACCTTCTTCCGATGTGGGTCGCGGATATGGATTTTCCGACCACATCCTATGTGGAGGATGCCGTAAAAAGGGTGGCAGAACATGGGATATACGGCTACAGTGAACCACTGCCCTCATATTTTGATGCTGTAAGCGGCTGGATAAGACAGCACCACGGCTGGGAGGTTAAGCCCGAGTGGCTTGTTAAGACTCCGGGTGTAGTGTTTGCACTCGGTATGGCTGTTAAGGCACTTACTGAGCCCGGTGACGCAGTCCTCCTGCAGCTTCCGGTATATTATCCGTTCTCAGAGATCATAAAAGACAATGACAGAAGAGTAGTTTCGAATGACCTGATCCTGGGAGATGACGGGCGCTACCACATGGACGCAGAGGACTTTGAAAGTAAGATAAAAAGTGAAGGGATCAAGCTGTTTTTCCTGTGTAATCCTCACAATCCCGTGGGCCGCGTGTGGACTTATGACGAGCTTGTCACAATAGGTGACATTTGTGTCAGAAACGGTGTGACGGTAGTGTCTGATGAGATTCATGAAGATTTCGTGTTCAAGGGGAAGCACATTCCTTTTGCTTCGATCAAAAAGGAATACGAAGATATCAGCATAACCTGTACATCACCCAGCAAGACATTTAATCTTGCCGGTATGCTCATATCCAATATATTCATACCTAATGCGAGGCTGCGCCATGCGATAAGGAGACAGCTCGATGCCTGCGGAATAAGCCAGTTAAGCCCGGTTGGCCTGGCAGCCTGTGAAGCGGCATATGCCCACGGACAGGAATGGTATGAAGCGATGATGGAATATGTGAAAGATAATATAGAATATGTGCGTTCATTTACTGAGAAAAGACTTCCGGGTGTCAAGATGATCGGGCATGAAGGCACATATCTTGTATGGCTTGACTTCAGAGGAACGGGCCTTGGTGTAGAGGAACTCGATGAGCTGATCATCAATAAAGCAAAGCTATGGCTTGACAGCGGCCATATATTCGGTAAGATAGGAGAAGGATTCCAACGTATCAATGTGGCATGTCCGAGATCGACGGTGGTCGATGCCATGGACAGGATCGAGAGAGCATTAAGGGAATTATGAGCAGTGAGATCAAAATGAGCGTATCGTCGCTCATACGAACTGAGGATAAGAAAGCGGTATATGTGATGTTTCAGGACGGAGAGAAGTCTGCCGAACTCACACTGCCGGACCTTTCCGTAGTGAGCAATAAAGGCTTTTCCGATAAGGAGATAGCTCAGCTTAAGGATTATATGGATAACGAGAGGGATAAGATATATGCCATGGCTAAGGAGATCAATCCTTTAAGAGCCTTTATGGGCAGATGAGTATATGATATCTGAAGATAAGAAAACGTCTTGCGAATACTTCGCAAGACGTTTTCTTATCACTGTTCCTTTTTTGTTATTATAATCATCGAGCGCTGCTTTGATGGCTCCTATCTGTGCTGAGGTTATTATATTTGCTATTACCTACCAAGTTAATAGGCAAATAGGTGAAAACTGTGAACTTTTTCTTGATTTGCATATTTACCCTTAGGTATAATAGGTAATCAATACGGACAGGAGGTTTGCACATGATATCCACAAAAGGAAGATATGCCATAAGAGTGATGATAGATCTGGCGGAGAATGACAACGGAAGCTATATCCCGCTTAAGGATATCGCAGCCAGGCAGGAGGTCTCCAAGAAGTATCTTGAGATAATAGTCAAGACCATGGTGGCAGGAGGCCTGGTGGAAGGCGCCAGCGGTAAGGGCGGCGGATACAGGCTCACCCGCAAGCCTGATAAATATCCTGTCGGGGAGATCCTTGAGCTTATGGAAGGTCCGCTGTCTTCGGTAGCCTGCCTTGCGGATAAGAAGATGAAATGTCCGAGAAGCGCTAAGTGTCCGACGCTTCCGATGTGGACCGAGTACGACAAGATGGTACATGATTTCTTCTATAGTAAGAAGTTAAGCGATCTTGT
>CAMNDJ010000077.1 GCA_946535225.1 uncultured Lachnospiraceae bacterium | reverse complement strand
AAGCCCTGTGCCTCAGCCTTAGCCCAGCTCTTAGAGCCCTCGTACAGACCGATGATGACGTTGCAGCCTGACTCCTTAGCATTAAGTGCATGCGCATGTCCCTGACTTCCGTAGCCGATGACAGCTATTGTCTGTCCTTCAAGCGCCTGCAGATTACAATCCTGTTGATAATAAATCTTGTTCTCCATTTTCTCATTCCTCCTGAATAACAGTGTATATATGATTAGAGCGTTATGCTTTTATCACCTTAATAATTGAACTTGGGAGTTACTATATCGTCAGTGCCCCTTCTCAGACCCGCGATACCGGTTCTCGCAAGCTCCAGTATCTCATATCCGTCGAGAAGTTCCAAGAACGCATCTATCTTGGACTGCTTGCCGGTCATCTCGACTATCATGCCCTCCTTGGACACATCGATGATATCAGCTCCGAACACGTCGGCCAGGCTGCTGATATCGGCTCTGTCCTTGGGAAGGACCTTGATCTTGATGAGAGCGAGCTCCCTGTAAACGCTGTTCTCGGGCTTAAGCTCCCTGATGTCACATACATCCACAAGCTTGCCGAGCTGCTTCTCGATCTGATCTAAGATCTCATCATCACCAGTAGCAACAACAGTGATCCTCGTAACTCTCGGATCTGCTGTCACACCTGCCGTGATGCTCTCGATATTATACCCTCTCCTTGCAAACAGTCCGGATATTCTGCTCAATACTCCGGATGTATTCTCTACGAGAAGCTGAAATACTTTTTTCTTCATCTTGCCTTCCATGATCGCTCTCCCCGGCGGATCATAGCCGCCATAAACAATAAGGATCGTGCCAAAACTGCACAATCCCTATTCTATCAATATCTTACATAACTGTCAATTATACAGTTGCGGATAATTCCGTTCATTACAGGCAATCAGCCATTCCGTACATCCCGGGTTCTTTTCCTGCCAGGAACTTGGCCGCAGTTACAGCTCCTTTGGCGAAGATGCTGCGTGAATATGCCGTATGTGAAAGCGTGATGACTTCGTCAAGGCCTGCAAAAATCACGTCATGGTCACCGACAATGGAGCCTCCTCTGACTGCGGATATACCGATCTCATCTGCAGGACGCTGCATACGTCTGCCGGTTCTGTCATAGACGTATTCGCACTTCTTATCAAGGCTTTCATTGATGGCATCGGCAAGTCCGAGTGCTGTTCCGCTCGGAGCATCAACCTTCATCTTATGATGCTTCTCAACTATCTCAATATCAAAGCCCGCTTCCTTAAGCGCAGGGCTTATCTCCTTAAGTACCTTCATAAGTGTATTGATACCGAGAGACATATTGCCGGATCTTAAGATCGGTATCACCTTGGATGCTTCGTCGACATCAGCAAGCTGCTTATCAGAAAGTCCTGTCGTACAGAGTACACATGGAAGCTTCTTATCCTTGCAGTATGCAAGCAATCCGTCTACAGCTTCCGAATTGGTAAAGTCGATAACGACATCGGCTTCAACATCACACGAAGCTATATCCTCAAATACGGGATAGTCATTCTTCTGTCCGCCGAACTTATCTACGCCGGCTACGATCTTCACATTCTCATCATCATTCACAACGGATGTGATCATCTGACCCATTCTTCCGTTGCATCCATGCATTATAACTTTTATCATGATCCCTCTCCTATTCAGACTCAGAACACTTGGTAAGCGAAAGCGTTCCTGTTCGTGCCACTTCAAGTATGCTTATACCCTTAAGCATCTTAAGAAACATCGCTGTTCTCTCCGGTGTATCGCAGATCTGTATTATCATAAGATTATTAGACATATCGACGATATGCGCTCCCATAATCTCGCAGTTTTCCATGATATCGCGCCTGTTATTCTTGTTATACTTAACCTTTACGAGCATCATCTCTCTGTTGATGCCTTCGCCTTCGGCATAGGTCTTGACCTTAATGACATCGAGCTTCTTATTGAGTTGCTTCTCTATCTGCTCTATCGTCCTGTCGTCACCCGTGCTGACGATCGTCATTCTCGATACTCCGGGATCATCTGTCTCACCCACTGCAAGTGAGTCGATATTAAAATTTCTTCTGGAGAAAAGTCCGGCCACTTTCATAAGAACGCCCGATCTGTTCTCAACTAATACGGAATATATCCTCTTCATATTCCCTCCTATTTCACAAGATCCATCGGATCGATTATCGCCTCTAAGATGCATGATTCCTTACTGTCAAGGAATTCCTTTATTGCCTTGTCGGCATTCTTCATATTCTCAAGCCTTACATACTTCATTCCGTATGCATCGGACAGTTTGGACAGATCCGGATTGCCCGAAAGATCCACAACAGAATAATTGTCATGATAAGTATAATGCTGATACTCACGCACCATTCCGAGATAATTGTTGGTGAGCACCACGACTTTGACAGGAATGTCATGTTGTCTTGCCGTTGCGAATTCACACATGCTCATCTGGAAAGCACCGTCACCGCATACAGCGACAACCTGTCTCTCCGGGCGCCTTAACTTCGCTCCTATCGCTGCCGGTATCGAATATCCCATCGTACCCATGCCGCCGGTAGTCATGAACTTACCTTCTCTTATGCATACATTGTCACAGCTCCAGATCTGGTTCTGACCGACATCCGCGATATAGATCGCATCCTTATCCATTGCATGTGACAGCTTATTTATAAATACTGCCGGATCCACATACTCAGGATTCGGATTACGCTTTACAGCCATTGACTTCTTATATTCATCAAGAGTGTGTATCCATTCTGAGTAATCAGCTTCGTAATCCATGCCTAAGAGTTCGTCAAATATCGCCCTGGCATCTCCGACAAGAGGTATGTTAGAGCTTGCATTTTTGCCGATCTCGGCAGGATCCACATCTATATGTATGACCACCTTGCCCTTGGTCACAAGATCAGGCTGAGTGACAGATCTGTCAGCCACGGAAGCTCCGACCATGATAAGAAGATCGGCTTCATTCATGGCACGGTTCGCATAAGGTTTGCCGTTATTGCCCACCATTCCGTAGCATAACTTATGCTCGGTAGGTACGACACTTATACCCATCATCGTGGTGACAACAGGTATATTATGCTTCTCGATAAAGCTTAAGACTTCATACTTACCCTTACTTAAGAGTACTCCGCCGCCGGCACAGAGTACAGGTCTTTTGGCCTTCTCAAGCTCATGTATGACCTTCTTCATCTGTACGGCATTACCCTTGACCGTAGGCTTATAGGTACGCATCTCAACGGATTCGGGATACTTAAAGTTCTTGACCGTTGCCTGCTGTACATCTATAGGTACATCGATAAGAACAGGTCCCTTACGTCCGGTCGAAGCAACGTGGAACGCCTCCTTAAATACCCTTGGAATTTCCTCGGGGTCTCTTATCAGATAAGAATACTTAACAAAGCTTTCACAGGCTCCGGTGATATCGGCTTCCTGGAATGCATCCGTTCCGATCAGTTCTCGCTTGACCTGTCCCGTGATACATACAAGAGGTATGCTGTCCGCAAAAGCGGTAGCTATACCTGTGATCAGATTTGTCGCACCCGGACCTGACGTTACGGCGCATACGCCCGGCTTCTCATTGTTGAAAGCCCTTGTATACCCGCTTGCCGCATGAGCTGCGCTCTGTTCGGTACGAACCAGTATGCTCCTTATATCCGAGTCAAGAACGCTGTTATAGAAGGGGGCTATCGCCACACCCGGATATCCGAATATATCCTTAACGCCTTCTGCCTCGAGGCATTTTACCATTATATCTGCACCATTCATATCTGTTCCTCTTTCTTCAAAGATCGATCTTTGTATTTATCAATACCCGATATCAGAATTTGCGGAAGAAATCAGCTAACGGCTTGACCGTTGCATCAAGATTTTTGATCGCATTATTAAGCGAATCAAAATCAACCGATTGTACGGAATTAACGACCGTTTCAAGATCGCCGCCTGCAGTCTCTACAAACGAAGACAGATCCTTCATGGTCTGCTCGGCCTGATTTATCGCCGTATTGGCTTCTTCAACAGCCGTATTGGCCTGTTCAACCACTTCGTTTACTCCGTCAAGTGTTGTCCTTACAGCCTCTAATGTCTTAAGAAGGGACGGGACGACACATAATATGGCAATGACAAATACAAGAACAAGTCCTGTAGTGATCCTCTGGTACATCAGAGTCTTCTTTGTCATCTTCTGCATCTCGGTAAGAATACCGGTCTGCATTTCTTCATTCTTCTCCACGCTCACGGTACTGTAGTTGTCATTACCATTAGTCAGTTTTTCTTCTGCCATCTTATTCCTCCTATCTTAAGCCTTTAAGGCTCTCTGACCATATATGTCAAAGCATCCCCAACAATCTCTTACATGTCTTCACACAGTCGGCCGCATCCGTGGAATAACCGTCAGCACCTATCTCATCAGCATATTCCTGAGTAGTTACGGCTCCGCCGATAATTATCTTGGCATTACATCCGGCTGCCTTACATGCCTTCACCACTTCATCCATCTCACGCATAGTCGTGGTCATAAGCGCAGATAGCGCGATTATCTCGGCATTTTCTTTGATGGCTGTATCTATTATGATCTGCCTGTCCACATCCTTACCAAGATCTATCACATTGAATCCGTAGTTCTTAAGCATAAGTGATACCAGATTCTTGCCTATATCATGTATATCACCCGCAACCGTTGCGATCACGACCGTATGCTTCTCTGAATCCACCGAATCAGAAGCCAGCAGCGGTTCAAGTACCTCTATGGCCGTCTTCATCGTCTCGGCCGAATTGATGAGCTGCGGAAGGAAGTACTTGCCCTGTTCGAAGAGATCACCGACTTCATTGATCGCAGCTATGAGCACATCACTTAATAAGCTCTGCGGCTGTTTACCGGCATCCAGGCACTTCTTGACCGTGGCCTGTACCGTATTCTTCTTGCCCTTAAGCACCGCATTCTTAAGTTCGTCTACAGGGCTTGCATCATTCCCTGATGCTACTGTAGACCCGAACACTTCACTTTTACCGGCACCGGCTGCAGCCTGACCCGCAACAGGAGCGACGGTCAAAAGCCCCGCTTCCTTAAGTTCATCGATCCTCTCTATATACTTAAGATCCGCACCCGGGCGGGCCTTAAGGATATTGCAGGCATATGCAATGTTCATGAGCATTACCTGATTGGGATTGGCTATAGCCATCGTGGCTCCCGCCTCTATAGCCATCGCAAGGAAAGCTGCGTTGATATAGCTTCTTTCAGGCAGTCCGAACGATATATTACTAAGTCCGCATGTCGTAGCATAGCCGTTAGCCTTACAGTATCTGAAGGTCTCAAGAGTCTCTACACCTCCCAAAGGATTGGCTCCAACGGTATTGACCAGACCGTCGACAATGATATCTCGCTTGGTAAATCCCATGTCAAAAGCGCGCTCACTTACCTTGCCTATGATATCTGTCTTCTCATCAAGGCTTCCGGGTAACCCCTCATCAGATAAAGGAAGAAGGATAAACGCAGCTCCGTATTTCTTGGCTATCGGAAGAAGTGCATCTATCTTCTTGGATTCGTATGAGATCGAATTGATAAGCGCACGTCCCGGATAACGTCTTAACGCCGCTTCTATGACATCTATATGTGAAGAGTCGATACACAGGGGCAGATTGGTCACGCCCTGAAGTTCATCTACGACCCTGATCATCATGGCCTTCTCGTCTATACCGTCCATGCCGAGATTGACATCTAAGATGCTTGCACCGTTCTCTTCCTGCTGTTCGGCGAATTCCGCGATCATATCCGTGATCCCGTTACGAAGATCTTCCTGAAGCGCTTTCTTGCCCGTAGGGTTTATGCGTTCACCGATCACCATGAACGAATCATCCAGATTAAACTTAAGCGTAGTTCTCTCACTCGTGAGCTTATACAGATCATCAAGTCCCGTTCTGTCCATGGTTACGGGCGAATATCCCTTGCTCACAAGCGCTCCTATATAATCCGGATCAGTTCCGCAACATCCTCCGACTATCGTTGCGCCCACGTCTATGAGAAGCCTCATCTCTTCAGCGAAGTTATCCGGCGTATTGTCATATACCGTAGCACCCGACTCATCAAGTCTGGGGATCCCGGCATTGGGCTTGGCTATAATGGGCAAATGACAGGACTCTGACATGGTCCTTATGATATCGACCATATCCTTAGGCCCGGTCGAACAGTTGGCACCGATCGCATCCACTCCGAGGCTTTCAAGTACGATCGCCGCTGTCTCGGGATCCGTACCGTACAGAGTCCTTTTATCTTCATTGAAGGTAAGAGTCGCAAAGACCGGCAGGTCGCTTACTTCCTTGGAAGCTATGACAGCCGCCCTTGTCTCATTAAGACTCATCATGGTCTCTATCGTTATAAGATCGACGCCTGCATCACATATTGCCCTTAACTGTTGCTTATATACATCCACAAGTTCCTCAAAATCAAGAGGCCCCATAGGCTTAAGCTGAAGTCCCGTCATACTTAAGTCAGCCGATATATATACATCTCTATCGACCGAATCAGCCACTGATCTTGATACACGAACAAGTGTCTTATTGATATCATCAAGCTCATCCTCAAGTCCGAATTCGGCGAGCTTGATCCTGTTGGCCGTAAATGTCGGAACATATAGTATATCCGTACCGGCATCCACATATTCCTTCTGAAGCTTATACAGGACATCCTGATTCTCGGTAAGCCACTTCTCAGGACATACTCCCTGCGGAAGGCCTCTCTTCTGAAGGTTGGTCCCCATGGCACCGTCTAGGTATATCATTTTATTCTGTTTGAGCAATTCTTTTATATTTTGCATGATCTCTGTTTCCATTTCCGTTTTTGCAGAAACTGTTATTTTTGTTATTGCAAAAAACGGACAGTAAGCACGCTTGCGTTCTTACAGCTTGCCCCCCGATTTGGCCTGGATCTTCTCCATCGCATCTACAAATACAAGTATCTCGGCAACAGCTTCATAAAGTTCCGGAGGTATCATCTCACCTATCTCTAATTTTGAGAGCGTACCGGCAAGTTTGGAATCCTTATGCACCGGGACATCGGCTTTCTTAGCTTCTTCGATTATCTTATCTGCGAGTACGCCTTTACCGGTAGCGACAACTCGGGGTGCATCCGATTCATTCGGATTATATTCCAGAGCTATAGCTGTCCTGTTCTTATCGGGTTCTTTATTTGAACCAAACTTCTTATCCGGTGATACCGCCATTATTCCGCACTTTCATCTGTTACGGGGTCAAAATCCGTATCTTCTTCCACAGTAACATCAACGCCTTCTCCTTCAGGCTGTTCACCCTTAAGGATCGACGAGATATATCCCACTCTTTTCATCGCCCTGGAGTAATTCTCGCTCGCTGCCTCAAATACAGCATAGTCACTTTCCGGATCATCATAGAATTCATGATATAGCCTGTTGGCTTCCTGCATATAAGAATAAGCATCATCAGCAAGCTGCTCGTTTGCCGAGAATTCCTTGGGCACCTCCATATCAGCCAGTATCTTAAACTGCTCTTGCAGCTGGTCAAGATATCCCAGTATCTCATTCAATGCGTTTTCCGAACCTGTATCAATGGATTCCATATTATCCTTGATAGTTGATATGGAATCTGTAAATGCATTCATGTTCTCATAATAAGCATCAAGTTCTTTTGTCCCCTTACCGCAACCTGCAAGCATCAAACTCAAGAATAATGCGATAGTCAATAATGTCTTTTTCATCTGTCTTACCTCTTTACAATCATCTTAAAATCTATCACATTTTGTGCTTTTTCTCAACTTATTTGTATTGCCGGTGCGCTCTGTTACAAAGAAGGCTTAACCAAAAAAGGGCCGGAT
>CAMNDJ010000076.1 GCA_946535225.1 uncultured Lachnospiraceae bacterium | reverse complement strand
CTTCAGGTGTTGCCCCTGCAGCGGCATAATCACCCGACTCGGTCACATATGATTAATAGCTGGTCCTACCTATCACGTGAGCCATCGCCGAACCTATTGATGAAAAATAATTCCTTATGATCTCAAGTGTTGCAGCTTCCATTATCTGTCACCTCCATCCTGCTTAAGAATAAGAGTTCCGTATTTATCGCTTATGCCGGTCCAGCCGGGAAGAAGAAGGATCGTCGTATCCGCCTGTTCTATGATCGCCGGACCCGCTATCTTATCTCCTGCACCTATATCCTCTCTTCTGTATATATCAGCTTTGTATTTCCTGCCCTTAACAAGGATATCCCTTACGGAATACGGCTTAGCGCCTGTCCCCTGCTTAAGTTCCACATTGGGAACCTTTGGCGTCAGAGCGGATATATGTGCTCTGAGATTGATGATCTCAACCTTGGCCTGTTTCTCACTGTGACCGTAGAGAAGCTCATGATTCTTATGGAAGAGATCAGTGAGGTCAAGGTTATCCGAGATCTCGAACTGTATCTCGTAAGCCTGTCCGTGATATCTTCCGTCCGCAAGATAAGTCACTTTGATGTTCTCGGTATCGATCACATCGGTATCCTGAGCCTTAAGCCAGTCTGTGGCCTCCTCCTTAAGAGAGGCAAATATCTCCTTAAGCTTATCTTCCGTCAGCTCTTCCGCCCGTTTATGTACGGGTGCTATCGCATCATATATGAAGTCTGCCGTCAACGCACCTAACGAACAGAGTGTACCCGGTCTGTATGGCACGAGCACGTTTTTGGCATGTATCTCTTCGGCTACGAGCGAAGCCGTGACCGGACCGCCGCCGCCGTATGCGACTACGGAGAGTTCTCTCGGATCATATCCGTTCCTCTCCATGATGCCCGAGAGTTCAACGTACATATTGGCTATGGCCACCTGGATCATCTGACCGGCAGTCTCTTCGGCACCCGATCCGAGTTCATCTCCAAGTTTCTTTATCGCATCATATGAGCGGCTTATATCAAGAGGCATCCTGCCTGCCGCGAATCCTTCGGCATTGAGATATCCGCTTAAGAGGAAAGCATCCGTAAGCGTAGGGAGTTCACTGTGACCGTAGCATGCCGGTCCGGGATATGAACCCGCGGATTCGGGCCCGAGTCGCAGAAGGCCCTTATCCAGCCATCCTATCGATCCGCCTCCGGCTCCGATGCTCGCTATGTCTATCGTAGGCAGATTAATGGGAAAACCTGCCAGTTCTGAGTCTTCGGTATACGTAGGTTCTCCGGCCCTCACAACGGACACATCTGTACTTGTACCGCCCACATCGAATGTCAGCAAATTCTCCTCTCCGGATATGACACTCGCCCTTACTGCGCCTATGACGCCTGCTGCCGGCCCCGAGAAAAGCGTTTTTATCGGGGCTGCCGTCGCGGAAGGAATATCCATGATTCCGCCGTTAGACTGTGTGATGAAGGGCACTGTATCAAAGCCTTCTTCTGCGAGCATCCTCTTCATATCTTCGAAGTAGGTCTTGACGTTTTTCTGGATATAGAGGTTGATGATGGCTACGCATGCTCTCTCATATTCCCTGATCTGCGCAAGAAGTTCGGACGAGAGGCTTACGGACAGATCCGGTGCCTCACTTTTGATAATATCAAGAACGGCCTTCTCATGAGCATTGTTCTTATAGCTGTGAAGGAAACATACAGCGACTCCCTCAGCTCCGTTTCTTACAGCCTTTCTGACAGCGGCACGAACTCCTTCTTCATCAACCGGAGCATATTCGCTTCCGTCAGCCATCGTCCTTTCGTCTATCTCAAAGACCATGTCTCTCCGTATCAGAGGTTCAGGCAGTCTTGAATTGATGTTGAAGGGTACCGGAGGTCTTAATCTCTGAAGGTTCAGCATATCCTTAAAACCCTTCGTTACGAAGAACGCTAGCTTCGATCCCCTTCTCTGAAGAAGGGTGTTAAGTCCTATCGTCATACCGTGGACAAAATAGCTTACCTGCGAAGGTTCAAGACCGTATTCGCTCTTAAGGATCTTAATCCCCGCTCTTATACCTTCTTCAATATGTTCGGGGTTTGTCGGGCTCTTGATCCCTGTCGATGTTCCCTCATGATTATCCACGAGAGTGAAATCCGTAAATGTTCCGCCTATATCTATTCCGAGTCTGTATTTTAATTCTGCCATGTTCTTCTCTTTCCGATCTTCTTATCAGTCATATGTCCTGTTTGCATATTTTGCTTACTTAGAGCATTTCCTTAAGCAGTATTCACAGTGATCGTCTCCGGCGCCTATCTGCTTCTTAAACTCAAGTTCATATCCTTCATAGGGTACGATGTTGCCGTAGTCACCTGACGATAATATCTCCTGGCAGAAGAAACGTATGTCTTCTGCGGAAGCACCGAGTTCCTTCATTGCCTCCACGTGCGGACAGTAGTGAAAATCCTTCTGTGCGTAGTCATCGGAGATCTCCTTAAGCTCCTGCGAAAAAGCAAGATATCCTCCCCTTGAAGATTGCTTGTAGAGTCCGTCAGCAGCCGATTCTATGCCTCCCCACTTCTTTCCTTCACCGATCCCGAACTCACTGTAGGCTTCTATGAGTATCCTGTCGGCATCCACATCCGGGTACAGTTCCTTTATCTTCTTCCATATACGGAAGCAAACATTGGTCCTTATCTTGTGTGCATTCCTTAAAGCAGTCACAAACTCCTCTTCGCTTATGGGCTTATCAGGTGCCACTTTGGCTAAATATTCTTCTTTCCCTATGGTTGACATAACTAATCCTCCTGATCCGTGTCTCTCTTACTCTTATCCCAGTTCCGTAGTTCTCTTATATGCCGCATATACTGCATCCATTACGATGCCCGTAAGGGCGGCATTCTGGAAACTGTGAAATCCCGCTATACCGATACCGCCCGGAGTGTTCATCTCATCCGTGATCTGATAGGGGTGCTTCTTACTTCCTGCAAGCACTGTTCCCGTTGCGACCATGTTCTCATATACGATCGCTTTGGATTCTTCTCTAGATATCCCTATCTCAACACCCGCATCCGTAAGTGCGGTCGCATACAGGATAAACCACTCAGGTCCGGCACAGGATAAAGCGGTGAAAGCATCGAATTTCTCCTCTGCCAGATACATCGTCTTGCCTATGGCATCCGTTATCACTCTCACTTCCGATCTGTCGGCATCCGTAAGGTCATCTGCCACGGCGAGTGCACTGTATCCGCGTCCCGATTCGATCATCGTATTGGGCATGATACGCGCGAACTTAACATCTTTACCTATCCAGTCCTTAAGTTTCTCTATCTTTATCCCCGCACAAATGGATACGATGATATGTCTGTCCTCAACATATCCCGATATCGCTCTGACTACAGGCTCTGCATCCTGCGGCCTTACCGCCAGTACTATGATATCAGCCCGCTTAAGCAGTTCCTCATTATCGGATGCTGCAGTTATACCGTACTTACCTGTAAGGTACTGCTGCCTGTCCGCTCTTATCTCTCTTACGAAAACGGATGCGCTGTCAATGGATTTCGAAGCGACCAGTCCTCCTATTATCCCTTCAGCCATATTTCCGCCGCCGATAAAACCTATCTTTCTGCTCATTTCTCTTCCTCCGTAACTAATCGATCACATTGAAATTCGTATCACTGTATTTCTTAAGAGTATCTGCGTAATCCGGCCCGTAATCCGCTGCGATATCTTCAAGGACCTTATCGCTTATCTTACGTCCCTCTTCCTTAAATATAGATTGTGTCACTTCTGCAAACGACCAGTATATATGTGCGCAATGATATTCAAAGTTCTTAAAGCTCGCGGGATTTTTGCCGCGCTCGCTTCCCTCGAAGATATCTCCGCTCGTTATCCTCTGTATGCAGCAGTCTGCATTATGCATCGTCTGAACCATCTGATAGCCGAGCTTGGGATTAAAGCCTCTGGATATCGAACTGTCCAGATCACTGCAGTATAATGCGCCGGCTTTGGTAAGCCCCATCTCCTTAAACTGTGTATACCAGGGGCAGGCCGTTACCTTCATATATCCGTTCTCATCCTTAGATATCACATTGGCACATCCAAGCTCCTTGACCTCATCCGTATTGGCCCACTCTCCGTAGTAGTTATATGACGCCTGTGTCAGTTCCTCTCCGTCCCTTATGGCACGCTGCGCCATCCTTCTGCCTCTCTGCGAAGCGTAATACTGTGTTGCATGAAGGAATGCAAGCTCCCCTCTTCTGCCGAACTCTTCCGTCAGATATACATAGTATTTGGCTGCGATGTAAGCATGAACCTTTTCATTGAATCCCATATAAAGCCTCCCTTATTTCCACCTTATGAGTACTTTTCTGATAACGCCTACCAGAGCATTAAGGAGTGTCACCACTATACCTATCATGATGATACCGAAGATCACCTTTGTGAAATTGGCAAAGTCCGAATTGTACTTGACATACCAGCCAAGTCCCGCTGTGGCACCTATCATCTCGGCTGCCGTCAATACGAGGAATGATGTCGATACCGAAACCGATATACTGTTGATGATCCCCGGCAATGAGTACGGTACGAGTACGTTCAGTATCAGAGATCTCTTACTCAAGTTGAGTGTCTTAGCTGAATCCATTATCTTCTTATCTATGTCTCTTACCGACAAGACCATGCTCATAAACAATGACCAGAAAATGGTAAGAGTGACAACGAAGATGGAAGCTGCTCTGAAAGACGGGAGCAGGGCTACCGCATACGGTGAATAGATTACCGGCGGTATAGGACTTATGACTCTCACTATGGGGAGGATGGTTCCGGAGAGTCTGTCCGACAGTCCTACAAAAAGCCCCAATCCCACACCTAATAATATGGCTATACCGAATGCCATGAACAAAAGTCTTAAGGAACTGAATATGCCTTCAAATATCTTCTTGTAATCCTTGATGAATATCGCAAAGACATTCTCCGGGGCAGGATATAACATCCCGTTTTTGACACCGTGCTTGGCTGTGGTATATTCCCAGAAGATCAGAAATACAAAAACGATTATCCCTATATCATTGGCAACAATGCTCTTCCTGTTAAAAATGAGTGCGACTTCGATGAGTATCACGACCGTTAAGAATGAATAGTATTCTCCGACCGATTCAAGCGAAGGAAGTATGATGAGTACTGCCAGTATGGCAAACAATATGTGCGGCAGAATAGAATGTATCTTGCGTATCATATGCCTTCACCTCCTTCATATTCACTGCGAAGTTCATTATCATAATAGAAGAGATTTACTATATCCTGTCTGAATTCCCTGTACCTTGAGCTTCCTGCCAGAGTCTCTCTCTTTCTCGGTCTGTCAAAAGGAACATCTATACTCCTCTCGATCTTCTTATTTTTCATAAAGAGTATCCTGTCCGACAGGTATATCGCCTCATCCACATCATGGGTTACAAAGATGATCGTCTTCTTAGGTACGGTACTCTCCAGTATATCTACCAGAAGATCCTGGAGTATCACGCGGTTCTTGGCATCGATCGCTCCGAACGGTTCATCCATAAGGAGGATATCCGTTTCCATTGCAAGAGTTCTTGCTATTGCCGCTCTCTGCTGCATACCGCCCGATAACTGAGACGGATACTTATTCTCAAAACCCTTAAGGCCTACCTTGGCCAGATATTCATACGCCTTATTCTCCAGTTCTTTTCTGTTAAGGGACGGGAAGTTCTGCTTTATTCCGAATTCAACATTCTTTCTTACGCTCATCCAGGGGAAGAGTGAATAATGCTGGAATACCACGCCTCTGTCTCTTCCTGTTCCCGTCACCTTATTACCGTCTATGGTGTACTCCCCGCTCTTAGGTTCATTGAGACCTGCGAGTATGCTGAGTACCGTACTTTTTCCGCATCCTGATGAACCTATGATACTTACAAATTCCCCTTCTTTAACTTCAAAGGATATCTCATCGAGTGCGTTAAAGGGCTGTCCGCCGGCATCCAGATAATCCAGAGATATCTTGTCAAATTCGATCTTAGCCATAATCTTCTCCTTATTGTCAGATGAGCCCGGGAAGCCCGAGCTCATCATCAACATTTACCTTGAAAAGAGGATCATCTGTTGGTCGCTTCTGACTCCTCCCACAGATCCTTGTATACCTGTGAGTCAGGATTCTCTTCCAGAAGTTCTGTAAGTGCATCGATGTATAATGATGTATCGATATGGTCCTCTACTTTTGCATTACCTTCACTGTATCCGATGTTGACCATCGCATCATAGAACTCAGATGTGTTCTTCTTGTCAGGGTTGGGGCCTATACCAACATGACCGTAGTCGAACAGTTGGTTCTGAAGGGTTGATTCATCTATCGTGAGATCCTCAAGTGCAGCCTTCATGCCTGCTTCGTGATCTTCAACGATAAGAGCATACGCCTCGATATTAGCCTTAACGGCATTCTTAAATGCTTCTCTGTTGGCATTTAACTTATCTCTTGTTGTGAAGAGTCGGCAGCATACGAATCCGGGCCACTCATCTTCTTTATCGAAGTGAGTAAGAGGAACAAGTCCCTGTGCTTCTGCTGCTTCTCTGTATGTAAGGAAGTTGATGCCGAGATCCACTTCGCCTGATGCTACAGCCTGTGTAACGGTAGCCTGTGAGTCGAGCTCTACAAATTCTATGGTAGACAGATCCACTCCCTTATCCTTAAGTATCCTTCTGAACACGATGTCACCGGTGTTCATTCTTGATACACCGACCTTCTTGCCTGCCAGAGTCTCCTGTGTGAGCTCCTTGAACTCATCCGCTCTTTCGGGAAGACAGTAAAGCGTCTCGCCTGATGACATCTGACCGCCGATGATCACGATATCCGAACCCTGATCGATGTACTGCAGAACTGCCGTTGCACCTGCAGATACAAGATCTACCTTACCCTCAAGGAGAGCCTGAATATTGTCAGGGTTTGAGTTATTATAAGTAAAATCAGGTATCACGCCCTCTTTCTCATAGAAGCCTGCATTCTTGGCAACGATCGAATCGATATGTGCGATCATTGAGTTAAATGCCACGATCTTAAGTGTTACAGGCTCCTTGGACTCAGCTGCATCAGCGGCCTGTGCATCAGTATCCTCTGTAGCCTGATCTGCGCTCTGATCTGCGCTCTGATCTGCCGCTGCGGGCTGATCCGCCGTTTGAGCAGGTGCTGTATCCTGACCTGATGTGCTGCCGCATCCGGCAAGAAGTGATGCTGTGATCACTGTTGATAATAAAAGTGTTAAAATTCTTTTTTTCATATTTCCTCCATACATAAATTTAATTGAAAACTATAAGAAACGATCACTCCATGCTGCAACAGCTCTTACAGCAATCCTCTTTCTCCTGTGCCGTTTCAGTCTGAGCTGCAGCCTTAACATGACTGTTGAACGCCACAAAACCGACCGTACCTGCCAGAAGCAGTACCAACAATGTGATTCCGATGATCTTTTTCATAATCTACCTCCTTAATATTTGTGACAGGCTTTAGAGCCCGTTTAACCTGCGTGTTTCGCTTCGCGAAACGTTGGGTTGTTACGGGGTCTTAGCGAGTTGCCCCGCAACGAGCTTTAGAGTCCGTTCAACCTGACGCTCACTGGATTCGAACCAGTAACTTCGGTTTTGCAAACCTATGCCTTTCCGGCGGCCAGAGCGTCTTTGTAATTACCTACTTATTCGATAGGGTTAATGTGTTTTATGAATCCGATTATACACCCATTTCCTACTTTGTCAATAGGTTTTGTATAAATTATTTTTTTTTACTGACACTCTTAAGCAACACAGAAAAAGCCCTGCGGAATGATATTCCGCAGGGCATATATATCGAAAAGATGAGTGTTCACCCGGATCGGTTCATTAAGAAAAACGGC
>CAMNDJ010000075.1 GCA_946535225.1 uncultured Lachnospiraceae bacterium | reverse complement strand
AAGCTGATAACGGGAATCGGACCCGTGACCTCCGCACTACCAATGCGACGCTCTACCGACTGAGCTATATCAGCATCTTAAGGACATCTGCATCCTCTCAACGTTAGATATACTAACACAGATAAGGCTTATTTGTCTACTATTTTCTTGATCTTGGCACGTATCCTCTGAAGTGCATTATCAGTGGACTTCTCTTCCCTTCCGAGGACCCCGGCGATCTGTACGTAGTTCATACCGGTCATATGCAGATCAAGCACCTGACTCTCAAATTCACTGAGTTCATCACATATCCTGCGATACAGATCATCCGCATTCTCCTTGTCTATGAACAGCTGCTCCGGACTTAAGCCTCCGTCGGCAAACAGTTCCAATGCCGCCGCCGGCCTCTCATCACCGTTCTCGTCGGAATTACCGTTTAATGAGATGTAGTTATTTAACGGAATGTTCTTCTGCCTTCCCGCTGACTGTATGGCATTATACATCTGTCTTGATACGCAGAGAGTCGCAAATGTGAGGAAACTCGCATCCCTGCCGGGATCGTAATCTCTTACAGCCTTAAAAAGACCGATCATGCCTTCCTGTATAAGATCTTCGGGTTCAGCACCGAGAATATACATTGACGCAGCCTTATGTCGCACCAGATTCTTGTATTTATTGCACAGGTAATCAGTCACATCGCTGTCACCGTCTCTGAGTTCCTGTATCAGTTCTTCATCCGACATCGTGTCGTATCTGTCATGACTTGCCATTCATGCCCATCCTTTGTCTGACCGCCTCGTATCCCAGCACAGCTGCCGCTACCGAAGCATTTAGACTGTCTATATCGCCCTTCATCGGTATGCTTGCGACGTAATCACATCTGCTCTTAACAAGCCTGCTGACACCATCACCCTCACTGCCTATAATGAGGCCGATAGAACCCGTCATATCTACCTCATACATCGGCACGCCGTCCATATCGGCACAAACAAACCACATTCCTCTGTTCTTAAGTTCCTCTATGGTCTTACTGATATTGGTCACACGGACGACCGGTGTATAGTTGATCGCCCCGGCACTTGTGCGTGCAACAACTCCGGTAAGCCCCACGGCTCTGTCCTCCCTTATGATAACTCCGTGCGCTCCCGCAAGATTCGCCGTACGTATTATCGCACCGAGATTATGAGGATCCTCTATGCCGTCTAAGATATATACAAACGGTGACTCACCCCGATCATTGGCCTTTGCAAATATGTCTTCCATATCGCTGTATTCGTACGCCGCACTGACTGCTATCACGCCCTGATGCATACCTGTTTCGGACATCTTGTCAAGCCTGTCCTTAGGTACGTACTTGATATAAATATCTCTTTTCCTGGCTTCACGCTTAATGGTCATCACCGGGCCGTCATTAAGTCCGTCCTGAACATAGAGCCGGTCTATCGGCTTGGAGGCTCTGAGAGCCTCTATCACCGGATTTCTCCCCTCTATCCGGCTTTCTTTGATATTATCACTCTTATCTTCCATCATAGATATCTCCGCTTTTGAGGTCACGGGTCCGATTCCCGTTACCCGCTCAATTCCGCATCATTCTTCTGTAAAACCCGCCTTTATAAGGCCGCTCTTAACCAATTCGAGCACCCTTTCCTGTCTGTGCATCATATACAGGTATCCTATCAGCGCTTCCAGTCCCGTCGCCTTATGATAATCCGAATCCGTGGCATTCTTGGCCTTGGAACCCGTATGCGCATTACGTCCTCTCTTATATACCGCCTCTTCTTCCTCCGTAAGCTCATCCATAAGCGCATCCGCCATAGCTGCCTGCGAAGAGGCTTTCACAATACCCGCCTTTCTCTTATGGAGTTTACCGTTGGGTATATTGCCTTCAGCGGCAAGTGCGCTCCGGATCACAAGATCAAAAACGCAATCCCCCACAAAAGCAAGCGTAAGAGGTGAATATGTTCTGATATCCACCTCTTTAATGTCGAATCGTTCGGTTATCTTACTGTACAGATCGTCCATATTAAACCATCGGCCCGTGATCACTTTCTAAAGCGATCAAACAAGCTCCCAGACTGTTCCTTCTCTGGTATCCTTGATCGCCACACCCTTTGAGAGAAGTTCATCTCTGATAGCATCAGCTCTTGCGAAGTCCTTGGCCGCCTTGGCTTCCTTACGCTCGGCGATCTTGCTCTCTATGAATGCGACAAGTTCATCATCCGCACCGGACTCTGTCGATTCATCCGCCTTAAGAAGATCAAGTGACAGCACCCTGTCGAAATCTCCGATCACCGCCCTCTTTGTCGCATCGGACACGTCAGCCTTGAGTGCATCATATATAAGCGTTATGCCCATCGAAGTATTAAGGTCACTGCCGACCTCGGATACAAACTTATCATGCCACTCCTTAAGCACTGCCTCATCAACCGCTCCGTCCCCGGATAAAGCTGCTATGCGCTTCTTAAGCTTCTTATATGTTGCCTGCATCTGATCAAGGGCATCATATGAAAAAGTGAGAGGTTTGCGGTAATGGCTCTGCAGGCAGAACAGCCTGTATGCGAGCGGATCATAGCCCTTGGATTCTAGCAGGCTCACAGTCAGGAAATCCCCCTTGGATTTGCTCATCTTACCTGTCTCATCGTTAAGGTGATGAACATGGAACCAGTAATTCACCCATTTATGGCCCATATAGCTCTCTGACTGCGCGATCTCATTGGTATGATGCGGGAACATATTGTCTATACCGCCGCAATGGATATCCATATATTCACCCAGATGCTTCATGCTTATGCATGAGCACTCTATATGCCAGCCCGGATATCCGACGCCCCACGGGCTGTCCCATTTAAGAGCCTGATCCTCGAACTTGGACTTGGTAAACCACAGTACAAAATCATTCCTGTTACGCTTATTTGTATCCTCAGATACGTCATCACGTGCACCTATCATGAGTTCTTCCTCATTCTGCGCACCGAAAACGTAATATTCTTTAAGCTTCGACGTATCAAAGTAGATATTCTCTCCTGCCTTATAGGCATAACCCTTCTCAAGCAGTACTTCTATCATATGTATGAATTCTGTTATGCAATTAGTCGCAGGTTCAACGACATCCGGAGTCTTGATGTTTAACTTGGCACAATCTGCAAAAAAAGCATCCGTATAGAACTTGGCGATCTCCATTATCGTCTTATGCTCACGCTTGGCTCCTGCCAACATCTTATCCTCTCCGGTATCGGCATCAGACGAAAGGTGACCTACGTCAGTAATATTCATGACACGCTTCACATCATATCCCGAATACCTGAACAGTTTCTCCAGTACATCCTCCATGATATAGGTGCGAAGATTACCTATGTGCGCGAAATGATACACCGTAGGACCGCAGGTATACATCGACACCTTGCCCTCGACATTCGGCTTGAATTCTTCTATTCTCTTGGTTAATGAATTATACAGTCTCACTTCTTTTACCTTTCTTATCTAACTCAGTATATGACCGCTAAATCCCGGTCATTCGACTTCCTTATCGGTCCTGTTCTCCTCTTTGAACCTGCGTTCAAGCTCCAATACCCTGTTGATGAGTTCGGAGTTGGCCATCTGGAGATTCCTTATATCCTCCCTGACAGGATCAGGCAGATGTACATGGTCCAGATTGTCCTGCGGCAGAGCCTCATTTGCAGACTTCACAACTCGACCGGGCACACCGACTACCGTTGATCCCGGAGGGACTTCCTCAAGGACCACGCTTCCTGCGCCTATCTTGCTGTTATCGCCGATCTTGAAGGAGCCTAATACCTTGGCACCCGTACTTATCATTACATTGTTGCCGACAGTGGGATGTCGCTTGCCGTGCTCCTTACCTGTACCGCCGAGCGTCACTCCCTGATACAGCGTTACATTATCGCCGATCTCAGCAGTCTCACCTATGACAACGCCCGTTCCGTGATCTATAAAAAAGCCTTTGCCTATAGTAGCACCGGGGTGGATCTCTATACCCGTTTTGCGCACGGCTTTCTGCGAAATGAGCCTCGCCAGAAAATAATGTCCTTTAACATACTGTTTGTGTGCGATCCTGTAGTACATCATGGCTTTGAAACTCGGATACAGAAATACCTCCATATTGCTGTGGATCGCGGGATCTCTTTCTTTTATAAGATTTATCTCTTCTTTGACAGTTTTAATAAAACCCATTTTTCTCTCTTTTGTCTCCGGTATGATTGGAATTAATTAATTCATAAATTAATTTTGTCGGCGCCCTGTGCAGCCCGGACAGCCGCCACATGTTATAGCTGTGCCGGATACGTCTGCCGTTGCAAATTCTCTGGGGCTTGTCAACATACATATAGCCTGCGATGCAATGCCTTCGCCTCTGCCGGTAAATCCCAGACCTTCTTCCGTCGTTGCCTTAACACTTACCTGCGATATATCTATTCCGAGAGCAGAAGCGATATTTTCACGCATTTCATCAATATACGGCCGCATCTTAGGCGCCTGAGCGATTATCGTCGCATCTATATTCTCTATCATATAGAACTCTTCTTCAAGCATTTCGCCGACCAGAGACAACAGTTTCAGCGAATCAGCACCCTCATACTCAGGATCCGTATCCGGAAAATGCTTACCTATATCCCCAAAAGCAGCGGCACCCAAAAGTGCATCTGAGATCGCGTGAAGAAGCACGTCCGCATCTGAATGACCGTCAAGCCCCTTTTCATAAGGGATATCCACTCCGCCTATTATCAGTTTTCTGTCTTCGGCAAATCTATGGACATCATATCCCATACCGATCCGCATCTTTACTCCTGTCCCAGTACTGATCTGCAGAACTGTCTGCACTGCTTACTGTATTCTTCGTAATCTTCCTTGATAAAGTCATATCTGCCCTCTTTGGCAGCCATCTCATGCTCCTTAGAGCGGGCTCTGAGCGGCTCATAATAGACTGATGCCATCATTCCTTTGATACCATGTGCTTTGATAGCATAATCCTTATAGTCTTCCTTGTCCATATCTTCTTTAAGCGCATCAAGGTTCTTTAATGAATCCTCGGCAACTTTACGGATTATCTCAAATGCAAATTCCTTATTTCCGAATACCTTGACCACCTGTGCGAATTCTTCACGCTCAAAAAGTCCGTTATAATCATTTTCTTTGGTAGGTGCAGTACCACTCATTAAACTCGCTTCCTTTCCGACATTTTGCTCATCCGTAGTAAGATGACTCTCCGACTTCAGAGTATCAGTATCTGTCGAATGCTTCTCTGACACATGATCCTCCGTTACCAGCTTCTCCTTCGGGAGATAGTTCATCAACGTGCTCTCAAGAGTATGTCCGTCTACAGGCTTTGATATATAATCATCAAATCCTGCTTTTATATAATTATTCCTGCTGTCCTGGGTTGCATTGGCAGTAAGGACTATGACAGGTGTCTCCCTGTTCGGATTATCCGCCGAAGATCTGATCGCCTTTAATACCTCTATACCGTCAGGCTCAGGCATCATATGATCCAGCAATATGACATCATATTTCTTTTCCTGCGTAAGCTCGAGAGCCTGTTGCCCGCTTCCTACCAGATCTACCCTCACCTTGGTAGGCTTGAGGAACTGTTTTATTATCATAAGGTTAGAGCTGTTATCATCTACCGCAAGTATCTCTGCTTCCGGTGCCGTAAAGCTGACCTTATACTTATGATTGTCAGATGCAGAGGCTCCTGATGCTGCCGCATCCTTCCACTCTTCTCCGATCGGATTGCTGCTTATCACCCTTTGGGGGATAGCTATGGCAAATGTCGAACCCTTGCCGTACTTGCTCTTAACATCCACGGTTCCGCCCATGGCCTCCGTAAGGCTCTTGACAATGGACAGTCCGAGTCCGGTTCCCTGGATATTCCGGTTCATCTTAGGATCCACTCTTTCGAATGTCTCAAAGAGCTTAGTCAGATCTTCCTTTTTTATACCGATACCACTGTCGCTTATCTCTACATGAAGCATACAGGTTTCGTATGTATTGACCGCATCACTGTCATTGCTGTATTTCGTGGCATATGCCTTAAGCCCTATGAATCCCGTTCTTGTATATTTGACCGCGTTCGTTATCAGATTGATAACGATCTGTTTGATGTGATTCGCGTCACCGTCAAGTACCGAAGGCAGTTCACTGTCTACCTCAAATCTGACTTCGAGACTCTTATCGGCAGCCAGTTGATTCATAAGCTCATATGCATCTGATATGAGAGACGACAGTTTATACGGATCACTGACTATATTCAACTTACCCGACTCTATCTTGGAGATGTCCAACACATCTCCTATTATCGACAGCAACAGTTTGCCCGATCTGTCGATATGCTCCGCGTACTCAATGACCTCAGGTGATTCACTCTCTCTTAAGATCATCTCATTCATACCCATGATGGCATTGATGGGAGTCCGGATCTCGTGCGACATATTGGCAAGGAAATTGGTCTTGACCATACTTGCCTCTATCGCCTTGCGTCTCTCCTTCTCTCTGATCAGAATATCGTTAACCGTATGTATCAGAGCAGAAGCAAACATGAAATATATACCCAGCGTCAGCCAAAAATCACCGAATGCGATGAAGTGAAGGTTTATACAGACCACTTCAAGTATGGCTCCCGCTATGAGTCCGCATGCACCGATCGCAACCCATTTATAAGATTCGGTATATCCTTTGAAAGCCTCCCATACGAGCACACCGAAAGTGACAAGAGCAGATAATACAACAATACTGTTATTGACTTCAAGCGTCCTGTCAAAAGAAAGTATGCCCGTAAAATGAAGTGTACACATCACAAGCTCATCCAGGACAAGTGCTGCGATGGTCATGGAGTAGAGCTTCTCATGACGTTTTTCCTGAAGTTCGTTGATATATCTTAGAAACGACAGAGGCATCAGCGGCGTAAGGATATAGCTGATGACACCATCTACATATATATTCCCGAATACAAGCTGATACATGTATGAATCCGTGATGATCCATACAGCGATAGCCAGCATTCCGTAATTAAGCATCCTGAGTTTCTTATCAGCGACCTTATATATGATACGGATGATCACGTCACCTACGCAAACTATGATCGTAATAAACAGCAGAAGCAATGCCGCAAAGAACCTGAATGCATATTCACCCCACAGATGTCTGATAACGGCATACAGATCGCCATAGTATATCGTCATCAGATTGCCGTTATACTCGGACTCTTCATCCTTGACGATACGAATGCTCTTACCTGCATCACCGGCACTTAGTTCTATCGGAAAAAAGCCGCTTTTAACTATCCTTCCGGGAATTTTACTGTCAGACTGGTCATGGATGAATCTCTCCTCGTTATCAATATATATCTTAACATCCCGACCGGCTGATACCACCATGTACATACCGTCAGATATATCTTCAGGAAGGACAGACTTAAATTCTGCAGCTTCACCTACGGGAATCTTAAGTCGGTACGGAAACACACAGGTCCCCGTGCGTCCGTCCGTTGTCTCATATTCCCAGGTTGTCTCCAGTTTATTGAATGACCCGATGTTTAACACATCATGCTTGTCAACAAACTGCCCGTATATATACAGACATATCCCGAAAGCGGCGACCAACCATGAGATCGCCACACATATGCGCATTAATCTGTTATATCTTTCACCCCTGTCTTCCATTCTAACTCCCCTGAAGGTTAATGATACACAAAGTAAAGTATATCATAACGCAAGACTCATAATCAATCGCATATCTGCCAAATATCCGATATTTACTGACAAAAGATGCGGATCGTTCACAAATAAAAGGAGTCGGTTCTTCACCGACTCCTTTGTCTGCCATGCTATGATCAATCATTACTGTTCAAGTTTGCTTCCGCACTTCTCACAGAACTTGCTGCCCGCTT
>CAMNDJ010000074.1 GCA_946535225.1 uncultured Lachnospiraceae bacterium | reverse complement strand
AAATGGAAAAGAAGAAGATCCTGCTTATAGATAATTATGACAGCTTTTCATACAATCTGTATCAATATATAGGAGAGACGGCAGAGAAAAAATGTGGAAGCTTAAGCGGACGGCAAAATGACACTTCTGTCACATCCGGGGCGAACTGTGAGATCAGAGTGATCAGAAATGATGAGCTTAGCGTGGAGCAGATACAGTCATATACGCCCGGCTATATCATCATATCTCCGGGGCCCGGCAGACCTGCGGATGCCGGAGTATGTGAAGAGGTGATACGAAAGATGGCCGGAAGAGCCGTGATACTGGGTGTATGTCTCGGACATCAGGCCATATGTGAGACATATGGGGCGACGATCACTTATGCCGGCGAACTGATGCACGGTAAGCAGTCGACAGCCCGGATAGATACGGAGTGTCCGCTGTTCAAGGGATTGTCGGACAGGATGCCGGTTGCCAGATATCATTCCCTTGCGGCAGATAAGAGTACGCTGCCCGGGTGCCTGACCGTTACAGCTAAGACTGATGACGGTGAGATCATGGCTGTTGCTCATAAGGAATATCCGATATACGGACTGCAGTTCCATCCTGAATCCATTCTTACACCGGAAGGAAAGAAGATCATAGAGAATTTCTTTGAGATCGGATAAATTAAAGACATCAAAAGGGGCATATGTTCATATGCCCCTTAAGTGTATAAGCTGCTGATATCTATACTGTCGACATGATATCACCGAAATCATCCTTCATTTTCTGCTCATATTCAAGAGCGTGCTCCGTAGCCAGGTCCATATATTTGATAAAGACCTCTTCAACGGGCATGGATCTCTCCATGGCGATGGTCTGAAGGATGGGTCTTAACTTATCTATCTGCTCGGACACTCTTACCTTCTCCGGGTCTATATCCGGCATCGCCTCATCGGCAAACTCCATTATCCTGTTAAACATCTCTCTGTCTTCGGCTGTCATAAATGCCTCCTTGATACGCTAATGATGGTGTCCGTGCAATAGTCTTACGGACTAAGATATAATATATTACAATCTCCGTTTTTTTTCCATAATAATTCCAAAATGTGATAAAATAGTCAATGATGTATGCATGAATGGGAATGTCGGCATACAGGTGCTTGTGATTGGGAAATGTATTTTCGGGAGGTATACATATGAATAATGAGTATCTGAAAACCGGTATGGCGGGTGATCTGCCCGTGGGACTGCCGGGAGGTTTTTTTGTCTATGAAGCAGAGGGGAATGAGAAGATCACCTTTGCTGAGCCCAATGTGTTCGGGCTGTACGAATGTGAGACTTATGAGGAGTTCATTGAGTTTACGGGCGGGACGTTCAAGGGAATGGTACATCCGGATGACCTGTATAAGATCCAGGATCAGATACAGGCGCAGACAATGTTCGGAGAGAAGCGTCACGATTATGTCAGATACAGGATCATGACAAAGAGCGGGAAGGTGAGGTATATTGAGGACTTCGGGCACCTGCTTCACTGGAATAACGGCAAGAGCTTTTTCTATGTCTTTATAGTGGATGTGGATCAGAATGAATTCTATAACAACAGCCGCAATTCGATGGCGGAAGCCAGCATCCTGTCTACCAATCATGATACGGATCCTTTGACGGGATTGTTTACCATGTCTCTGTTCTACCAAAGGGTTCAGAAGCTGCTCAGTGATCCTAAGGGCCGGAGAAATGATATTTCATTCATTCATTTCGACATACCGAATTTTAAGCTGTATAACGAGAGGCATGGGTTTAAGTTGGGCGATGAGCTCTTGTGCGAGCTTGCCAAGAACATAAGAGAGGTATTTGACAATGCTACCGTATCGAGGTTCTCGGATGATCACTTTGTGGTCTGTGCCCTCGGCGACAGAGGCGATGCCGTCATCAGGGTTGAGGAAGTCAACAGAAGGATGATGATGACGGAGGATGCCAATCGAAGGGTAAGGATCAAGGCCGGTATATACTTCCTCGATGACAGAGGAGCGGAAGTGGGACTTGCGTGCGATCACGCCCGTCTTGCCTGCAACAGTATCAAGCACAGGCATGATGTGTATTATTGTATATATGATGAAATGCTCAGAGAGCAGCTGCGCAAGCAGCAGTATGTTGTTGATCATATTGATGAGGCCATTGAAAATGAATACATCAAGGTATTCTATCAGCCTGTCATAAGAGTCCGGAGCGGAGAGATCTGCGGATACGAGGCCCTGGTACGATGGAATGATCCCAAGGTCGGGATACTGAATCCCGGAGATTTCATTGAGACGCTGGAGGAATTTCACCTGATCCATCTCGTGGACAGCTTTGTGATAAGAAAGGTCTGCGAGGATTACAGGAGACTGAAGGATGCGGGTGAGGATGTGGTCCCCGTGTCAGTCAATATATCGAGACTTGACTTCGAACTGTGCGATATATTCGGTATCCTTGATGAGACGAGAAAGCAGTATGATGTCCCTGTGGAGATGATAGATATAGAGATCACCGAGAGTGCGCTTAATGATAATGTCGGTCATATTAAGCTTGAGTGCGATGAAGCCAAGAAGCTGGGATATAAGATCTGGCTGGATGATTTCGGAAGCGGATATTCTTCACTTAATACGCTTGCAGAATATTCATTTGATGTACTCAAGTTAGACCTTGTATTCTTCAGAAGCTATGACCACAATCCCAAGACAGGCATGCTTATGGAATATATAATCCATGGGTCGAGGGGCTTGGGGCTGTCACCCTTATGTGAGGGAGTCGAATCGGAGGAGCACTTTGAATTCCTAAAGAGAGTCGGATGCGAGCGGGCTCAGGGATACTATTTCGGTAAGCCCATGCCGATGGATGAGACCAGAGCATTCACGAAGGGAAAGGGAATGAACTGGGAAAAAAGATAAGGAGATTCTATTATGGCTACTGTAAGACCATTTGCGGCATATATGCCCGCACCGGGATATGAGAGCAGGATCGCTGCGCTTCCCTATGATGTATACAACCGAGAGGAAGCTGGGGCGGTCGTGAAGGATAATGAGTATTCGTTCCTTCGTATAGACAGGGCAGAGACCAATTTTTCCGATGACGTGGATACATATGATGCGAGGGTCTATGACAAGGCAGATGCTCTTATAAAAGAGTTTATCGATAAGGGGCTGTTTGTGAAACAGGATAAGCCCTGCTATTACATCTATGAGCTTACGATGGACGGCAGATCCCAGACGGGATTTGTGGGTTGTGCATCCGTTAAGGAGTACGAAGAGGGCATCATCAAGAAGCATGAGAATACTCTTGCTGCCAAGGAAGCGGACAGGATCAATCATATAGACCGTACCAATATGCAGACCGGTCCCATATTCCTGGCATTTAAGAGCAGCAGCGAGGTTGACGCATATCTTGCGGATGCGGTGAAGAAGACTCCGTACTATGATTTCGTGAGTGAGGACGGGATAGGTCATAAGGTGTGGATAATTGACTCGGAGGAAGACATAGCCGGAATCGGCCGGTTTTTCGATAACATGCCTGCACTCTACATAGCCGACGGGCATCACAGGTGTGCTTCGGCCTGCAGAGTAGGCGAAAGAAGACATATTGACGGAAAAGAGCAGGAGTCTGACTACTTCTTAAGTGTCATCTTCCCGGAGAATCAGCTTAAGATAATGGATTACAACAGAGTGATAAGGGATCTTAACGGATATTCACCCGAAGAGTTCATGGAGGAGCTGCAGGAATACTTTGAGATTGAAGAGAGCGCATCGGCAGTTAAGCCGACGCATAAGGGTGAGTGCGGCATGCTGCTGGATGGCAGATGGTACAGGCTTAACATCAAGAGTGAATGGACGAGTGACGATCCTGTCGAAGGGCTGGACGTGTCCCTGCTTCAGAAGTATGTTCTGGACGGGATGCTGGATATACATGATCCGAAGACGGACAGCCGTATAGACTTTGTGGGAGGCATAAGAGGACTTAAGGAACTCGAGCGCAGGTGCAGTGAGGACTGTGTGCTGGCCTTCTCCATGTATCCTACGGATATAAGAGAACTGATGGCGGTGGCCGATGCGGGCAGGCTCATGCCGCCTAAGAGCACATGGTTTGAGCCTAAGTTAAGAAGCGGATTGTTCCTGCATGACATAGGTTGAGAATAATCGATAAGGACATAATATAAGTCAGAGTTGCCACGGAAGGAGACGGCAGATATGAAAGACAAACTGTATAAGATGATGAACTGGCCGGAGATCGAGGCCGTTGTATACGGCGAAGAGGGAAGGCCGCAGACCATACTGGGAAGGCACAATGTGTCATCCTATACGTTGTTTCAGACATTTCAGCCGGACGCCAAGTCTGTGGTACTGGTCATTGAAGGCGACAAAAAGACCGACAAGTCCAAGGAATATACGATGGAACTGGCTGATGAGGCCGGATTCTACGCCATCGCGATCCTGGGCAAGATAAAGGGACCGTACCATTATATGGTGACGGATGTGAAGGGGGCACGACATAAGATATATGATCCGTATGATCCGTATATCTATGAAGGAGTCATTGAATTTGCCAGGGGTGATCTGGATGACTTCCTCGACGGCGGGATGTATCATGCACATAAGATGCTTGGAGCGTTTACTCTTACAGCGGGAGGACATAAGGGTGTTCTGTTCAGGGTATGGGCTCCTGCTGCTATAAGAGTATCGGTAGTGGGTGATTTTAACGGGTACAACGGCAAGAGCCATCCCATGATGAAGGATGATGACAGTGGGATATTCAGTCTGTTCATCCCGGGGCTCGAAGCGGGGTGTGAATACAGCTACGAACTCCATGTAAGAGGCGGAAGAGTATACAATAAGCTCGATCCGTACTCGCCTGTCAATAAGGGCGGCCATTCCGTCGTTGATACCAAGAAGGCATTTAAATGGACAGATGACGGCTTTGCCGTTGTTAACAGAAAGACCGACAGACGCAAGGCTCCGATTGTCATATATCAGACCGAACTTAAGGAATGTGCAGGTAAGACCGGGAAGATAACCGAAGCGGCAGCTGCAAGCTTTGCATCAGATATCGCGGATAAGGGATATACCTATGTTCAGTGCAGACTCATCGGAGATACTCCGTATACCGTATACGGAAGTGCGGCTGCCAATGATATCAAAAGACTTGTAGCGGCACTTCATGCTGCCGGTATCGGCATCATCGCAGAGATGAACTTAAGCAGCTTCTCGCAGGATGATGAAGGCCTTAAGGAATTTGACGGAACATATCTCTACGGTCATCTGGATGAGCGCAAGAGGATCAATGCGGCTAACGGAGGCAATTACTACAACTATGCCAGGCCTGAGGTTAAGGCATATCTTATGTCGGCTGTCAGATACTGGCTTGAGGAATTCCATCTCGACGGAATACATATGGAAGATCTCTCATCCATGCTGTACCTGGACTACGGCAAGTATGAGGGAGAGTGGATCGCCAACATATACGGCGGAAGAGAGAATCTGGAGGCCATCGACTTTGTCAAGGCTCTCAATGTGATGATACACAAGTACTTCCCTTCGGTAGTGACACTTACCAAGGAGACGAGCGCATATCCCGGTGTGACGGCCGCTGTTGAGGATAACGGACTCGGGTTTGATTATGTATGGAACAACGGCCTGACAGAGGATTATATAGATTTCATCAAGAGCGAGCCTGACTCAAGGAATCTGCATCTTCTGACGGACAATATGTCATATGCATATGCCGAGAACTATATACTGACCATATCGAGAGACGATGTCCTTATTGCCAATGATTATGATCATATGAGGGTCAAAAAAGGAGCGACTCTGTATGACTATATCCCGGTGGCTGATGCCGGCAAGGGACGGGTATCAAGGGCTACGACGGCTTATCTGTGGGCGCATCCGGGCAAGAAACTCATATACAGCGGACAGTGTGATGATGCGGAGATATCCGCGCTAAACAGGCTGTATAAAGAGCGGAGTGCATTGTATTCGCTCGATACCAATCCGTACGGGTTTGAATGGATCAATGCCATAGACCGCGGAGACGGTGTCATAAGCTTTATGAGGAAGGATGAGTATCTCAATCATTCGATCCTGGTCGTGTGCAATTTCTCGGATAACGAATATGCCTCATACAAGTTCGGAATGCCTTACGAGGGCAAGTATAAGATGATATTCAATTCGGAAGACCGTAAGTACGGCGGAAAGAGTATGGTCACGATACGTCCGAAGGAGACAAAGGAAGAGATTTTTGACGGCAGACCCAACAGCCTGACCCTTAAGCTAGCGCCGATGACGGTATATTATTACAGCTATACTCCTTATACGGAGGAAGAGCTGCTTAAGCTGGCCGAAGCCAAGGTCGAAAAGTTCAAGGAAAAGCTCGAAAGAGAGGCCAAGGAAAAGGCAAAAGAATTAAAAGATAAAACGGACTTGTAAAAAAAAGTCAATTAGATTATAATGACCATTGTGCCGTCTGACGGCGCAGGCCGATGTAGCTCAGTCGGTAGAGCACTTCACTCGTAATGAAGGGGTCATGAGTTCGAGTCTCACCATCGGCTGTTTGAAAAGACCGTATGCAAATATGCATACGGTTTTTTCAAACCTTACATTTTTGCCCTGAAGGGCAAAAATGTCCCTTACAACAATTTCCTTGTGGGTTGACATAATCCGCAAATCCGCATTTTCCCTGCATTTCTTTCAATTTTTCCCTTGTATCAAAATGGACGATATGATATTATCAAATTTAGATTTTATTTAGTTTGGATGAGTATGTTTGGAGGTTATCCGCATGGCAGGTTTATGGGGCGGAAGATTTACCAAAGAGACAGATGATGAAGTATTTGCGTTCAACGAATCGCTTTCATTTGACTGCAGATTGCTGAACAAGGATATAGAGGGCAGTATAGCTCATGCCGTAATGCTTGAGAAGCAGCATATACTTACACTTGCCGAAAAAGATGACATCGTCAGGGGACTTACACAGTTAAAGGCCGATGTAGAGTCAGGCACACTCGATTTTTCCGGAGGATATGAGGACGTACATTCCTTCGTTGAGGCCAAGCTGACCGAACGAATAGGGGATGCGGGCAAGAAACTTCATACAGGAAGGAGCCGTAACGATCAGGTGGCTCTGGATATGAAACTGTATGTACGAGACGAGATAGTAGATATCGATGACAGGCTGCTTGAACTTCAGAAGGCATTACTTACGATAATAGAAGATAATATTGAGACATATATGCCCGGATTTACTCATATGCAGAAGGCGCAACCCGTTACGGTTGCCCATCACATGAGTGCATATATGGAGATGTTCATAAGAGACAGAGACAGACTTAATGACATATATAAGAGGATGAATTATTCGCCGCTCGGAAGCGGAGCGCTTGCAGGAACGACATACAAACTTGATCGTGAGTATGTCGCGAGCATGTTAGGCTTCGAAGGAGCCACACGTAATTCAATGGATTCAGTTTCCGACAGGGATTACGTGATAGAGTTTTTGTCAGCGCTTTCCACGGTGATGATGCATTTAAGCAGATTCTCTGAAGAGATCATCACATGGAATTCGAACGAATACAGGTTCATTGAGATCGATGATGCATATTCTACGGGAAGCAGCATCATGCCGCAGAAGAAGAATCCGGATATTGCTGAGCTTGTAAGAGGCAAGACCGGAAGGGTATATGGGGCACTCATGAGCATGCTTACGGTTATGAAGGGTATTCCGCTTGCATACAATAAGGATATGCAGGAAGACAAGGAGATGACCTTTGATGCCATCGATACGGTCAAGGATTGTGTTCATCTGTTCACCGGGATGCTTAAGACCCTTAAGTTCAATAAGGATGTCATGGCATCGAGTGCGATGAAGGGCTTCACCAATGCTACTGATGCCGCGGATTATCTTGTAAAGAAGGGTGTACCATTCAGAGATGCACACGGTATCATAGGCAGACTCGTACTATATTGCATAGATAATGACAAGGCTATCGAAGATTG